>CANJYI010000150.1 GCA_947478975.1 Chthoniobacteraceae bacterium | reverse complement strand
GATCTCTCCAGCGTGGTGCCCGGTGTGGCCGGTCCCAAGCGGCCCCAGGACCACATCGACCTGCGCAAGCTCAAGTCGACCTTTGAAGGACTCTTTTCCAAGCCGCTGGCTGAAGGCGGTTATGGGAAGGCTCAGGCCGCCCTTTCCCAGCGCCACGCGATTAAACTTCAACACACCGCGGAACCCGCCGCTGACGCCTACCGTGAAGCCGACGTCCAGGTGGGGCATGGCAGCGTCCTGATCGCGGCGATCACCAGTTGCACAAACACCAGCAATCCGAGCGTCATGCTTGCGGCCGGACTGCTCGCCAAAAAGGCGGTGGAACGCGGACTCAAGGTCAATCCCGGGGTGAAGACCTCCCTAGGGCCGGGGTCGCGTGTTGTGGCGGACTATCTGGATCGCACGGCGCTGCAGCCTTATCTGGATCAGCTGGGATTCCAGGTGGTGGGCTTTGGCTGCACGACCTGCATCGGAAACTCGGGGCCTTTGCATCCCAAAATTGAGGAGGCCATCCAGCAGCATGACCTGGTTGCGGCTAGCGTTCTTTCGGGCAATCGCAACTTTGAGGCGCGCGTGCATCAAAACATCAAGGCGAACTTCCTGATGTCGCCTCCCTTGGTGGTCGCCTTTGCCCTCGCGGGGACCGTCGACATCGACTTCGCTCACGAACCCCTCGGCACCGACTCGGAAGGGCGTCCCGTTTTCCTCAAGGAAATCTGGCCCTCGCTCGCCGAAGTGCGCGAGGTGATGGCCGGTGCACTATCTCCGGATGCCTTCCGCAGGCTCTACTCCAACTTCGCCGACCAGAATCCGAAGTGGAATGAAGTGCCTTCGTCCACCGGCGAGATTTACCATTGGGATGACCTGAGCACCTACATTCAGGAACCGCCCTTCTTCACGGATTTCTCAATGGAGCCCGGCCACATTCACGAAATCCAGGGGGCCCGCCCGCTTGGGATTTTTGGAGATTCGGTGACGACGGACCACATTTCTCCCGCAGGCGCGATCAAGAAGACCTCTCCGGCAGGGCGCTTCCTGACCGAGCATGGGGTGGCTTTCGAAGATTTCAACAGCTACGGCTCGCGGCGCGGCAACGACCGGATCATGACCCGTGGCACCTTCGCGAATGTGCGGATCAAGAATCTGATGGCTCCCGGCACAGAAGGCGGGGTGACACTGCACCAGCCCAGTGGCGAGCAGTTGGCGATTTTCGACGCCGCCGAACGCTACCAGAAAGAAGGGACGCCGTTGGTTGTTTTTGCGGGCCAGGAATATGGCACGGGTTCCTCCCGGGACTGGGCGGCGAAGGGCACGCGTCTACTGGGAGTCAAGGCGGTGGTGGCGCAGAGTTTTGAGCGCATCCACCGCTCCAATCTGGTTGGTATGGGCGTTTTGCCGCTTCAGTTTCCAGACGGAGTCAGCGCGCAGTCCCTGCATTTGGACGGCACTGAGAAGTTTGACTTCACAGGGTTGGACGATTCGGTAAAGCCGATGAGTACCGTCACGCTGCACATCCATCGGGTGAACGGAACGACGGAAACGGTGGATCTACGCAGCCGCATCGACACTGCCATTGAGGTTGATTATTACCGCCACGGGGGGATTCTTCCCTTCGTCCTGCGGCAGTTGATTACCCAAGGCTAGTCGGGACGCCGGTGGAGGGGAGGGGTTGGCTAGCTGGCCCCCTTCTCTGGCGGCCCGCAACCGATAAAAAGACGAGTCGGTCTGGTGCAGCGGCGGTGCGTGCGTACCGGCGCTGCAGTGCGAAAAGCATTGCAGAGGCGGGTTTGACCCCGCCTGTCTCCGCTGATACTGTTGAGTGATGGAAGCGGCTGTGCGCGACCGGATTTATGAGTTTTTGCTTGAGAGCGGTCTTCGCCGGACTGCTCAGCGCGATGCTATTATCGAGGCAGCATTCAGTCACACGGATCATTACACAGCCGAGGAACTGCTGGTGCGCTCCCGTGGGATAGAGCCTTCGGTGTCCCGTGCAACGGTGTACCGGACCCTGCCGCTCTTGGTGGAGAGCGGGCTTCTGAAGGAACTGGACCTAGGGAAGGACCAGATGCTTTACGATCCGAATTACATCGAGCATCCGCGCCACAGCCACCTGATCTGCATTGATTGCAACCGGATCGTCGAGTTCGAGGACCGCAACATCGACACGCTGGAGAATTGCATCACCAAGCGCCTCGGTTTTTCCCCCGCCACGAAGCAAACTCGGATCGAGGCCAGTTGCGATGAACTGAAACGTTCCGGAGCCTGCGCCCACCGGGTGGCCCAAGACCTCTAGTGGGCGGCAAGCTTGGTTTTTGGGATTTGGCGAGGAGTGAGAGCCGCCGTTTTGAATCGGGTCGGTATGCGAGGTGGCTTTGTTAAAATCTGATGTCGTTTAGGTTAAGTGTTTTGCGGGTTTGCCTTTGTGGTTGCCGCCCGCCCGGCGATAGCAGAGGTGAGAGTGTGTTTGGAATGGGACTCCCGTGGGGTGCCCACTCCGGACGGCCCACCAATGACTACTCCCGTGAAACGACTTTCGAATTGGACCACCAAACGCATTTTTTCATACGTCCACGGCAACCATCTCGTTTACAACACCTGCTGGGAGGACCCGCGCCTGGACCGGGCAGTGATGCGACTGAATTCCTCGGACGACGTGGTGATGATCACCTCTGCGGGGTGTAATGCGCTGGACTACGCTTTGGATGCTCCGAGGAGCATTCACGCGGTCGACATGAATTTCAGGCAAAACGCCCTGCTTGAGCTCAAGATTGCGGGCATCCGGCACCTCGAATTCGAGGATTTTTTCAGCCTGTTTGGCGACGGTGGCAACCCGTGTTACCCGGACTGGTACCGTGAGGCGCTGCGTGCGGATCTCTCTCCCGAGGCGCAGCAATACTGGGACGTGCGTGAGCATTTCTTCAGTCGGAGCACCCCGGGCCGCTCCTTCTACCACCGGGGGACGACGGGCGTGTTTGGGAGGGCTTTGGTTTCGTATTGCAGGCTCAACGGGATTTTAGAGGACGCTCGGACGATGCTTGCAATGAGTGACCTTGAGCGGCAGCGGGCGTTTTATTTTGAGAGGATACGGGACCGCTTCTGGAGCAAGGGCATGAAGCGCGCTCTGGGAACCAATTTTGCGCTGAGCCTTATCGGAGTTCCGCTCGCGCAGAGGGTGCACCTGGAGGAGACGTGCGGGCAAAGCGTTGGGGACTTCATGGAAGGCTGCATGGAAACGGTCTTCACGCAGCTGCCCCTGGACGACAACTACTTTTGGAGGCTTTATCTGTGCGGTCGGTACTCTAGGGAATGCTGCCCCGAATACCTCAAACCCGTAAACTTCCAAAAACTCAAGGGTGGGCTGGTAGACTCGATTCAGACGCACACGTCTGACTTAACCACCTTTCTCCGGTCCCATTCTGGGACGGTCTCCCGCTTTGTCCTTCTTGACCACATGGACTGGTTGAGTACCCAGGAGAATGGCCTTTTGCAGGACGAATGGCAGGCACTCTTCGACCGGGCTCGTGGGGAGGCGATGTTTCTTTGGCGCTCAGGCGGAATGAAGGTGGATTTTGTGGACCCGCTGCTGGTCGAGTTCAGGGGGGGGAGGCACAGGGTTGGCGATTTGTTGCGCTACGACTTGGAGACCGCCGGAAAAAGCCATGCGCTGGACAGGGTGCACACCTACGGCAGCTTTTACATCGCTCACTTGGATGCCTGAGCTCTGGGGTGAAATCGCCGCATGGAGACCACCGGAGATCGGCAGTTGCCGTTGTTGTTTGGAAAGGCGGCCCTCGACGCAATGGTGGGAAGTGCTGATCCGAATGCAGATTACTGGCGTCTGTTTTTAGAATGCGGCCCTACGCTCCTTGCTCCAAACTTGGACGCCTGCCCCGGCATAGTGAGCGTCGGTGGCGGCTTCTCTCCTCTCACAGTGAACCACGGTGAGGTGGGCAACTCCTATCCCTGCTCTCTTCTGACACAGTACGTGAGCTATCCACTTGGGGAAATGCGCCTCCTCAATGGGTGGCTTACAAGACTGGCCGCACGCGCTGGGCTCAAAGGACTCGGATCTATTCTAAAGTTTGGAGCGATAGACCGGCTCGTTCAATGGAACTCCTGGCTGATGTCGACAAACCTGCTTCCCTCGCTTTCGGTCACGTCGTTGGAGGCGATGACGGAGTTGCTTCTCCAGCAGTTTCCGCAGCATGCGATTCTCGTTAAAAACATCCACGGCAGGGAAAACCCAGCCCTGCCCGGGCTATTCCTGCAAGGCGGCTACCAGTTGCTTCCAAGCCGGAAGGTTTACTTTTTTGACGGCAAGTCCGCCGCCTTTCTTTCGCGCAGCAACGTGAAGCAGGACTTGAGCGCGTTGCGGAACCTCAAGGACTACACCCAGGTTGAGCATCACGAGTTCAGCAGTGAGGATGCGCCGCGGATTGCCCGGTTGTACGAGATGCTCTACTTGGAGAAGCATTCCCGTTTGAATCCGGCTTACACACCTCTGTTTGTGCGCAAAGCGCTAGAAAAAAGAGCCTTGGAGTTCCGTGGTCTGCGTCATTCCAGCGGCCGGATCGATGCAGTATTCGCGTGCTTCCGGCAGGGGAATGTCACGGTGACGCCGTTTGTCGGGTACGACACGGCCATGGCCCGTGAGCCCGGCTTTTACCGAATCCTCGTTGCAATGCTGCTGAAGCGCGTTGCCGAAGAGGGAACGCTCTTGAACTACAGCTCCGGCGCCGGCGATTTCAAACGACGCAGGGGAGGGGAGGGGTGCATTGAGTTCAACGCAGTCTACACAAGGCACCTTCCATGGGTGCGGCGGCTTCCGTTTTTGCTTTTAGAAAAGTGCGCCCAGGTGTTCGGGCGTCGGTTCCTCGAGGGAAGCACGGTCTGAGCCGGGACACTCCTGCAGCAGGGAATGGCAGGGGTCAAAAATTCAGACCGCCACCGCCACCTCAACCGCCTCCGTTGTGGTTGATCCGCAGCCGAGGATCGTCTCGTGCGAAAGAAGCCGCAGGGAGCCGTCTTGCTCCTCCACAAGGGCGGAGAGGCTTTCAACCCAGTCGCCGGAATTGCAGTATTGCAGGCCGCCCAGTTGGCGGAGGGCAGGAGTGTGAATGTGTCCGCACACGACCCCCTGGACGTCCTCCTCCAGCTTTACCAAGCGGCCCACAGCATCCTCGAAAGCTCCAATGTAGTTGACCGCGCTTTTAATCTGCCGTTTGGCTGCTGCACTCAGAGACCAGTAGTTGAGGCCCAATATCTTCCGCACCCAGTTTATCGGAGCGTTTAGCCGAAGCAAAATGGTGTATCCCAAATCCCCCAGGTGCGCCAACCAGCGCACGTTTTGAACCACGACGTCCAATTCATGTCCGTGGATCACAAGGAGTCTGCGTCCGTCCGCTGTGGTGTGAATGGCTCGTTGCTGGACAGTCACCGCGCCGTATTCTCCAAAAAAGCCTGACACGAACTCATCGTGATTCCCGGGGATGTAGATGACTTGAGTTCCTTTGCGTCCCGCACGGAGGATTTTTTGAATAACGTCGCTGTGAGACTGCGGCCAGTAAATCCCTCGCTTGAGCGCCCAAACATCTATGAGGTCGCCCACGATGTAGAGGGTTTCAAACTCATAGGTTTTTAGAAAGTGTAAGAGCGCCTCTGCCTGGCAGCCCTTGGTGCCCAAGTGCACGTCAGATATCCAGCCGGTTCGATATTTGTAAGTCACTGGGCTCTTTCTGTCAGGGACTGTGGGAGGGAGAAAAACAAATCAGTCCACAGTGGAGAATTTGACCTGTTCGTAACAGAGCGGCTCCCTGCTGGAAGCAATTGCACTCCGAGACCTGCGGCCCGCCGGATGGTTGAGTCTGGCGCGGCAACCGACTCGGTCAGATAAAAAAAGTGGCGGTCTGGATGCGGGTTTGTTTATTTGGAGGGTCCTATGCAATGTTTTTTTGCGGCGCTTCTTCCGGTTCTTTGTCTTTCCGCCCTCCACGCGCAGGCGGCCCCTGGTGTTCGAGTTTTGATTTGGGACGAACAACAACCCCAACAAAAGGTGGCTTACGGGGAGAAGTTCCTCGGTGAGACCATCGGGGAGTATCTTGGCAAGCAGGAGGGCTTGACCGTCAAGAGCGTGGGGTTCGCCGATCCGGAGCAGGGACTCAGCGACGGGACACTCGATGGGACCGACGTTCTTGTTTTTTGGTGCCACCGGCGGATCAAAGAGCAGGACGACGCGAGGACTGAGGCGGTGGTCAAGCGGGTCATGGAGGGGAAGTTGGCCCTTGTTGCGCTGCACTCCGCGCACTGGGCCAAGCCGTTTGTGCGGCTGATGCAGGAGCGCGCCAAAACCGATGCCCTCGCCCAGATTCCAGAAGCGGAGCGCGCGGGTACGAGGGTTGAGTATCTGAACGACTCCCCGATTTACAAGGGCGTCAAACAGGACACGCCTTTGACTCCCTCTTTCAAACGCGAGGGGGAGGTGTGGAGGTTGCAGCTTCCGCAGTGCGTGTTTCCCTCATGGCGCGCCGACGGTGCGCCTTCGCATGTGAACACGCTCTTGCCGCAGCACCCCATCGCCGCCGGGCTTCCCGCCCAGTGGGACATTCCCCAGACCGAAATGTACGGTGAACCCTTCCACATCCCCGCGCCAGACGAGGTGGTTTTTGAAGAGAAATGGGACAAGGGGGAGTTCTTCCGCAGCGGTTGCGTGTGGAAGGTGGGAAAGGGACGCGTGTTCTATTTCAGACCGGGCCACGAAACCTATCCGGTCTTCAAGCAGGCCGAGCCGCTGCGTGTCGTGGAGAACGCGGTCCGTTGGTTGGGAGGAAAGTAACTGGCTTGTGGGCGCGGGCGCCATTGGGTTTGCGTAGGGTTTTGTGCAACTGGAGATAACTGAGGATAGTTTTGAAATGGATCGGCTTCGGCGTCAGTGTGGTTGGAGGAGTTTTTATGAAGCGATCCGCTAGAGCATTTCTTTTAACTATTT
>CANJYI010000149.1 GCA_947478975.1 Chthoniobacteraceae bacterium | reverse complement strand
CGTCCGTTTTGACTCCGTGCAATTCTCCGCCCAACTGCCGGCAGCTCTCTGGGAGGTCCCGGCGGACGCCACCTCCCTGACCCCCGCGGAGTTCGACGCCCTCATCGCCCTGCTGCTGCAAAACTCCAAACAGCGCTAGGCCGCCGGGCGGCTGGTCCTGCACCCGCTGGGGTGCCCCGTTGGGGCGGATGCGTGTGGGGCGCGTCCGTGTGGGGCGCGTCCGTGTGGGGGCGGACCGGTTGGTTTGGGGTGTCCCTTTCCGGCGCACCGAAGGTGCATTTCCCTCGTCAGCCCACGGCAACGCCGTGGGAAACCGCCCCCAAAATATTCCCAGCCCTGAAAGGGCGTCCTACCCCCTCTCTAGAGAGCATCCACCCGAGCCAAAAAAAACGCAAAATCAAAGGCCACAACGCCTTACCGCTCCAAACGCCCAAGCCACTGCTCAAGGGTTTCCCTCTTGTCTTCCCCAACCCCTGGGGGAAGGTGTTCCAGCATCCAACGCACATCCTCCGCCGCGGCCGCCCGCTCCCCGGCCCCCTCCCGGAGAAACGCGCGTGTAAACCGCTCCCGTGCCGCATCCGGATCCAGGGCCAGAACCATTTCCAAGTAGGGAAGCGCTTCCTTCGGCGTGTTGCGGGAGTCCATGAGCGGCCCCAGAAGATTGCGCACCATCCGCAAGAGAATGTCCTTTTTCGGTGAGGGCCGTTTCGCGCTCGCCGGCACCACCCCGTCCGCGCTCACCGCAGCCACCCCTTCCTCCATGGTCAGCAGACGCCCGCCTTCGTAAACGTCCACCAGCGCGTACTCCCCTCCCTCCACCTCGCGGTAGCCCACCATGAAACGCCCGGGCAGAGGAATTCCCGAGATGCCTGGAATTCCGAGCCTGCGTGCCAGTTCGATGTACAACACCGAAAGGGTGATGGGCAGCCCTTCCCGGTCGTCCAGCACCTCGTTCAAATAGCTGTTGGACGGGTTCCCATAGTCGCTACGGCTTCCGTGAAAACCGTTCTCCTCAAAAAGATACCGGTTAAGCCGGCGCACCGCCACCCCCGTCCCGGCGGCGATGTCCGCATCGGTTTTGAGTTCCCGCACCATTTGTTCGACGCCCCGCTCGTAGGCGGCCACGTCCAGATCCGGGTTGTCGTGCTTGGACAGCAACAGGGCGCAGCGCAGCAGGTCTGCCTCGGCATCGGGTAGCGCCAATTCCGCCGAAAGCTCCGCGCGCACCGTGCGCTGGTGCAGCTCGGTCGCGAAAACCCGCAGCAGCGCGGCCTCTTTTTCCAACGCCGCACTTTTCTCGCTGAGCAGCCTCCGGCTCGAATCCCGCTCTTTGCTGAGCGAATCAAACGCAGCCTCCCGCGACAGTTTTCCGGCGCGCAACCCCTCCACCGCTTCGCGCAAGCCTCCCTCCACGGCCGGGGACAGCCGCTTCTCCGACACATCCTCCCCCGTGCGGAAGTCTTTGAAATTCGCGGCCGTCTTCCGGAACTTGCACAGCCCCGCGAGTCCGCCCCGCATTCCGGCATCCTCCAACTCCAACACTTGCGTCCCGTTTACAAAGCACTGAATCCTGGCCCCTTCCACCCTCACCCGCAAGGTGTTCCAGTCCCCGGGACGGTACGCGTCGGAATCCAGCTCGCGCAGGATTTTCCACGAAAACACGTCCGGTCCGTCAAACCGGGTCAGGCGCAGGCGCCCGCCTGTCGGATAAAAACCGTAATGCCTCGCGCCGCCATCCGCACAAAACGCGAGTCCGGCCGCCCCAGCCTCGTCCGCGAGGCGCACGCTCACCGACGCCTCGAACCTGGCCTCCTCCGGCTTGTCGTTCCACAAGCACAGGGCGCGCCCCCCAAACCCGTCCCCGCTCTGCGCCACCTGCACCACCCCGGCCCGTTGGGTCCACTGCGCGCCCATGACCGTCGTCCAAAAGCGGGGATTCAAGACGCCTATGGTGAGCCAGCGCTCCATCGGGATGGGGTTGGGCTTTTCCAAGAGCTTTTTGAGCGCAGCTGAGGGCATCGCAAACCCCAGGTTTTCAGTGCGTGCGGACTTGAGGGTCAGCACCCCGAGGACGCGGCCTTCGCGGTCCAGCAGTGGGCCGCCGCTGTTGCCCCGTTCAATCGGGATGGCCACCTGGATCATGGACTGCCCCTCCACATCCCGCTGCGCCTCGGAGATGACCCCTTCGACCACGCTGTAGGCGAGGCCCTCGGGGTTTCCCATCGCCACGATTGGCTCACCCTGTTTCGCCTGTTGGGAATCCCCCAGTCGCAAGGGCTTCAGTCCCTTGGTTGCCACGCGCAGAATGGCCAGGTCCAGTTTCGCATCGTGGGCGAAGACCTCCACCACCTCGTGCACCCGCCCGTCGCTTCCCTCGACCTTGAGCCGGCGGGCCTCTCCGATCACATGTCGGTTTGTCACAATCAACCCGTCCTCGCGCACTACAAACCCGCTGCCCACGCCGTACTCTCCTTCCCTGCCAATTTGGGTGATCTTCACGAGCGAGGGCCGCGTAGCCTCAGCGATCTCCGCCACGCTTCGCATCCCGGACTGCGCCGCCGCCGGCGCTGCCAAGGCGGCCCTGGATGCGGCCACTTCCAATCCAGCTCCCACAGCCAGCAACAGCAAGAAACGTCGCACAGTTCGCATCCCCACAGACTGTCCATTTTCGGGCTTCATCAAATCCATTTCCCGCCGGAGACACAAAAAAGGTCCGCAGCCTTTGGAGCTGCGGACCCTCTGTGCGTTTAGCGCTAAACCAGACTGCGCCCTAGAATTCGCGCTTGGTCTTGATTCCCGGCTGGGGCACCGGATACAGCCCGTTGGCATCGGCCACCACTGGTGCGGGCGAGTCCATCGTAAACTTGTCAGCGCCGGGAGCGTACTCGTGCTCATGGTTGAGCATCTCGTCGAGGGTGACTTCCTGGGCCGTGTGGGTCGCGTACCGGCCCATCGAGGTGACCACGCTGGCCATGACCCCGCGCTCCACTTCGTTGTAAGGCTTGTTGTTGAGGATCGCGTCGGTGAGGTCCTGCCATTCGTTGAAGTAGGGGTCGTCCGGGATCTTCGTATCGGGCGAGGTCCAGAGCATGTTTTCCTTCGTGGGATTCTGGCCCTTGTAGGTGCTGGAGGGACGGCCGCAGTCGCCGTTCTTGGAAACAATCGCCATCCCCTTGCTGCCGTGGGCGTAGCTGGAGTAGAGCGGGAGCGCGCCGTTCATGCAGCGGCCGTCGAGGAACATCTTGGTTCCGTCTGCGAAGGTGTACTCGACCGAGTAGGAATCAAAGTTCTGGTCGACCCAGGGTTTACCGCCGGGAGCGGTCCTGACGGTGCGGCCACCAACGCCGTGGCACTTTACCGGCCAGGTGTTTTTGAGCCAGCAAAGGTGGTCGACATGGTGGATGTAGAAGTCGCTGAAGGCCCCGCCCGAAGCCCACAGGAAACTGTGGAACCGGGAAATCTGCCACAGCAGCTCACTGGGCTGGCCGGGCCAGGGTTCGGAGAAGGCGGAGCCGATCACTCCCTGCATGCGGTAGCCGCGCAGCATGTTGATCTCGCCGATCTCGCCGTCCTGAATCCGCTTGTGGAGTTCCTGCATGGCGTGGCTGTGGCGCGACATGAGGCCGACCCCGACCTTGAGGTTCTTTGCGTCGGCCTGCTTGGCCATCGCCAACATCCGGCGCGAAGTCGGGCCGTCCGCGGTGACCGGCTTTTCCATGAACACGTTGAGACCCTTCTCGATGGCGTACTGGAAGTGCACCCAGCGGAAGGCGAGGGGGGTGGTGAAAATAGCGATGTCCCCGGGGCGCAGCGCGTCCATGGCGTGCTTGTAGCCGTCAAAGCCGATGAAGCGGCGGTCTTCCGGCACGTCGACCTGGTCGGTGAACTTCGCCTTGATGGACTTGTAGCTGTTGTCCAGCTTCTGCTGGAACACGTCCGACATGGCAACGAGCTTGGGCTTGCAGGCCTGGCTGAGCGCGTTGACCACTGCACCGGTGCCGCGGCCGCCGCAGCCGATCAGGGCGATGCGCAACTGGTCGCTGCCCTGAGCAAAAACGTGCGGCACGCTGACGCCTGAAAGCGCAGAGGCGCCCAAAGTAACTCCCGCGGCCTTAACAAAGTCGCGGCGCGAGAACGGAGACGATTGAGGGGTTTCGGTCATCCGTGTAGGTTTCGCGGTTGAACCGTCTGGGTCAAGAGGACAGCTAGCCAAACCGCTGTTTTAAGAGCTGGCCGCCTGAGCCCACAAGGGCGGCTCCACGCCAGGGCCGCAAAACCGGCAGGGATTCCCCCCACCGCGGGTTTGTCCCCTGAAGATCAGGGAACTCCCGATCAAGGGGGGGTTGTCCCGAGGGCGCTTCGGTGACTAGGATGGGTTTCCTTCATGCACCATCCAGTTTCCCTATCTGTAAGCGACGCCGAACGGACCATTGAATTTGAGTTTGTTCGGGCTACTGAAAATGCGGCGCTCAATTCCCTCGCCTGGCTGGGCCGCGGGGAAAAGGAGAAGGCTGACGAGGCCGCTTGCGACGCCATCTACGGGGTGTTCGACCTGGTGGATGTCTGCGGGGAAGTCGTTATCGGAGAGGGTATCAAGGACAACGCTCCGGGTATTTTTCTGGGCGAACACCTGGGGACTTGGAAGCCGGGGGCGCCGAGTTTTGACATCGCCCTCGACCCGATCGACGGGACCTCGAACATTGCAAACGGGCTCCCGAACTCGATCTCCGTGATGGCCGCCAGCCAGACGCACTCCGGCAACACGCGTGCGATGAGAAACCTGCCCGCCTTTTATTCCATGAAACTTGCGTATGGTCCGGCCGTTGTGCAGGCGATTGCGCAGGGGATGGAACCCCTGCGGCTGGATGCCCCGCTCGAACACACGCTCGGGCTCGTCGCCGAGGCGCTTGGAAAGCGCGTGCCCGAGCTGGTGGTGATGACCATGAACCGGCCGCGGCATGCCGACATCATCCATCAGGTGCGCCGCTCGGGAGCTGCCCTGCGCCTCATCTCCGACGGGGACATCACGGCGGCGGTCTCGCCTTCGCTGATGGATTCCGGGGTGGACCTTTATTACGGAGTAGGCGGGTCTCCCGAGGGGATTCTCACGGCGGCCGCCCTCAAGGCAATGGGCGGCGGCATGTTGCTCCAGATGTGGCCCAAGGATGCGGCGGAGGCCGCCAGCATTGCTGCGGAGGTGGGTGCCTCCGAGTTGGAACGAGTTTACGAGGTGGACGATTTGGTGAGCGGGGACAGCTCCATCTTTTGTGCCACGGGCATCAGCGACAGTCCGTTGCTGCCCGGGGTGAAGGTCACCGGAAAAAAGGCGACAACCACTTCCATTCTCATGCGGGCCCGCAGCCGCACCGTCCGCTACATCCGGGCCATCCACGATCTCGAACACAAGACGATCCATCTGCGCAGCGCTCGGAGCGACAGGAAACTGTGAGGCTGCGCGGCGGGGTGTGTGCGTCCGTCCCGCCTTCAAAGGCGAGCGTGAACGTTCAACCCGCAAGCCTGCCCGTGATTTGAGCCACGGCCCAGAGGGCGTGTTCGGAGATCAGGGGCTCGGGGTCGAGCGTAGCCTTTTGGAGCTGTTCCAAATCCTCGCGGGTGCCCGTGTTGCCAAGGGCGACGCAAACGTTGCGGAGGAAGCCGTGGCGCTTAATCCGCTTGATGGGAGAGTCTTTGAACAGGGAGCGGAAAGCCGCGTCGTCCAGTGCGAGAAAATCGCGCAACCTCCATTCGTGTGCGAAGGGGCGGGCGGCGAAGCGCGCTTCCGAGGAGGCTTGGGCGAAGCGGTTCCAGGGGCAGACGGCGGCGCAGTCGTCGCACCCGTAGATGCGGTTGCCCAGCAGGGGGCGCAATTCCTCGGGGATGGAGCCCTTGAGCTCTATGGTGAGGTAGGAGACGCAGCGCCTTGCGTCGAGTTTGTGGGGGGCGGTGATTGCGGCGGTGGGGCAGACGTCGATGCAGCGGGTGCAGCGGCCGCAGCGGTCCGGAACGGCGGTGTCGGCGGGGATCTCCAGCGTGGTCAGAAGGGCGCCCAGAAAAAAGAAGGCGCCCAGTTGCTGGGAGATGAGCATCGTGCTCTTGCCGTGCCAGCCCAAACCCGAGAGGGCGGCAAAGTCGCGCTCCAAAACGGGGCCCGTATCCACATAGCTGCGCTGCCTGCCACCATGGGCCGCCAAAATCTCCTCCAGCGCCCGCAGGCGCGGGGTGAGGACTTCGTGGTAGTCGTCCCCCCACGCGTACTGCGCGATTTGGTAGGCCGCGGGATCGGAGGAGGAGGCGGCTCCATGCGCGAGCGGCGGCGGGTGGCCGTAGCTTTTGGCCACCATGACGACGGTCCGGGCGCCGGGGAGCACGAGCTGCGGGTCCGTGCGACGGTCGGCGTTTTTGGCGAGCCAAGCCATTTCCCCAGCCTGCCCTTGGTCAAGCCATTCTAGAAATGCGTCCGCATGTGGGGGGCGGACGGCCGGGGCGAAGCGGCACGCGTCAAAGCCGAGTTGGGCCGCGTGTTCACTGATGGCCTGCTTCAGGACGAGTGGGTCCACGCAAAGGCGTGCCTTGCGGCGGTGACGAGCGCTTCGACTGCGGCGGTTTGCTGCAAAAGGGACGTGTCGAGGGTGTGGTGTGCGGCCGCCTCGTAGAGGGCGGCGCGTTCCCTGATGAGCTTTGAAAGGGTGGCGCGCGGGTTCTCGGTCTGGAGCAGCGGCCGCTTCGAGTTGCGCGCGACCCGCTCAAAGAGAATGTCTTCCGAGGCAGTCAGGCAGACCACAAACCCCAGGGCGCGCAGGGCCTGTCTGTTGTGCTCCGACAAAACGGCACCCCCGCCGGTGGAAACCACATACCCTGCCAGGTGCGCGAGGGATTCGATAGCCTCGGTCTCCAGGGCGCGGAACGCCGCCTCGCCGTCGGTCGCGAAGATGTCGGAAATCTGGCGGCCGGCCCGTTCAACGACAATTTGATCGGTGTCGGTGAATTGGAAGCCAAGCGCCTTTG
>CANJYI010000148.1 GCA_947478975.1 Chthoniobacteraceae bacterium | reverse complement strand
TCCGAAGCTTTCCTACAAGGAGGAGCGCGAACTGGAGGGCATCGAGGCGGCCGTCAGCTTGGCGGAGGAAACTGCCACCGCAGCGGAGGCGGCGCTCAACTCACCAGACCTCTACAAAAAGACTCCAGCCGAGATTTCAACGGCTCAGGTCCAAGCGAACACCCTGCGGACGGCTGTGGCTGAACTCTACGCCCGCTGGGATGAGCTGGAGAAAAAACGGGCAGCCTGCGCTGCGGAATAAGAGGCGCGCCGCCTAACCTCCCCTTCAAACAGGGTTCCAAACCCGATCCCTTCCAGCCCTTGGAATGGACCCCGCCGTGTTCCACAGAGGCTTCCAAAAGCCTCTGTGCTCCCCACCCCGGCCGCACGCCTGTGCGGCGGCTAGAAGAAAAGAGGGATCACCAAAATCGCCACGATGTTGGCGACCTTGATCATCGGATTGATGGCCGGGCCGGAGGTGTCCTTGTAGGGATCCCCCACAGTATCACCGGTCACGGCGGCGGCATGCGCAGGCGAATGCTTCCCGCCGTGGTTGCCTTCCTCAATGTACTTTTTGGCGTTGTCCCAGGCGCCGCCGCTGGAGGTCATCGACAAGCCGATGAACAACCCGGTGACAATGGTCCCCACGAGCAGCCCCCCCAATACGGTTGGCCCGAGCGCGGGAACTGCCGCAACAACCACCACAAACAGAATCGGCAAAAGAGCCGGAACGATCATCTCCCGGAGCGCAGCCTTGGTGACGATGTCCACGCAGGTGCCGTATTCCGGAGTCTCAGTGCCCGTCAATATCCCTGGATGGGCCTTGATCTGACGGCGCACCTCCTCGACCACAGCGCCCGCGGCGCGGCCCACCGCGTCCATGCTGAAGGCGGAAAAGAGATAGGGCAGCAATCCCCCCAGAAAGAGGCCGATGATCACCTTCGGATCGTTCAGCGAAAAATCGAGCGCCCCCTGAATCACCCGTCCCGCCGCCGCCCAGTGGGCACGGAGCTCTTCGACATAGGTGCCGAATAGGACCACCGCAGCGAGGCCCGCAGAGGCGATTGCGTAGCCCTTGGTGACGGCCTTCATCGTGTTGCCCACCGCATCCAACTCATCGGTGATCTGACGCACCCCGGCAGGGAGGCCGCTCATGACAGCTATGCCACCGGCGTTGTCCGTGATTGGACCAAAGGCGTCCAACGAGATGATGATCCCCGCCATGGAAAGCATCGCCATGACCGCAACGGCGATTCCATACAGGCCGGCGAAGTAGAAGGAACCCAGAATCGCGCCTGCGATGCAGAGCACCGGCATCGCGGTGGCGTGCTGGCCGGTGGCGATCCCCGCAATGATATTGGTGGCATGCCCGGTCTCGGAGGCCTTGGCAATATTACGCACCGGGGAATAGTGGGTGGAGGTGTAGAAGTTGGTGATGGCCACCACCAGGATAGTCAGCAACAGGCCCAGCAGGGAGGCCATGTAGATCTGGGGGGCGGTGTAGATCCGTCCGCCAGCCTCCATGCCGCCTGAGAACAGAGCCTGCGTCACCGGCCAGAGGGCGCCTGCGGAAACCACTCCGGAGACAGCCACCCCGCCCATGAGCGCCGCCGTGGGCCCTGCGTTGACGAGGTTCACGCTGGCGATCCCAGCGATGGCGCCGACGATCGAAATGCCGCCGAGGATGAAGGGGAACAAAATAGCGTTCGGAAACGCCTTGAGCGTCAGACCGGCGATGAGCACCGCCCCGATCAGGCTGACTGCGTAGGTCTCGAACACGTCCGCAGCCATCCCGGCGCAGTCGCCCACGTTGTCGCCGACATTGTCCGCGATGGTCGCGGGATTGCGGGGATCATCCTCGTCCAGGTTGCTCTCGATCTTGCCGACCAGATCCGCCCCGACATCCGCCGCCTTTGTGTAGATGCCTCCACCTAGCCGGGCAAACACGCTGATGAGACTGGAGCCCAATGCCAGCCCCACAAGGCTGTGGAGGGCGGTCGCCTCGTCGGCCATCGCCACAACGCCCTTGTAGAACAGGGCGGTCGACAGCAGAGCCAGGCCCACCACCAGCAGACCGGTCACGGCCCCGCCGTTGAAGGCCACCTTGAGTGCGGCCCGGCGGCTTTCGGTCGCCCCCTGGGCCGTCCGCACGTTTGCAAGAACGGCGACGCGCATTCCAATAAAGCCGGCTGCCAGTGAGCACACCGCACCCAGCAGAAAGCCAAGCGCCGTGGGAGTGCCCAGCTTCCAATAAAGGATCCCAAACAGCACCGCCGCAATCGCCCCAATGGAGACGAGCTGCCGGTTGAGGTACGCCTTGGCGCCCTCTTCAATCGCGGCGGCAATCTCGCGCATCCGCTGGTGCTCGATCTTCACCTTGAGGATGGAGCGGATCAACCCGACGGCGACCAACAGCCCGAAGGCTGCACAGGCAATCACCAGGGACATCCCGCTCGTTTCGAGCGACAACTGGGCAAAAACACACGGAAGGAGCATAGTTCTGGGGGGTGGCTGACAGAAAGAAGACGATGGGAATGCCGTCTTTCGCGCAATTCCGCAACACGTTTATCGCGCAATTGTACACAAAACGCCCACCAAACCCAAATCCCCTGACCAACGCGTGAACCTTTGAATCCTCCCGCCCACCCCTCACCCTCGGTCTAACAGCAGATTATCAGTTTCTTTGCCCAAGCGCTGCCCTTCGGCCTACAGTTGCCCAATGGTTGACGCGATTATTTTCGACATCGGCAATGTGCTGCTGCGGTTTGATTTTTCCTTGGTGACACAGCGGATCGCCCCCTTTTGCTCCACCGCCGAATCAAGCATCCACTCGCTTCTCGCGCCCCTCAAAGACGAGTTGGAGTCCGGCAGGATTGAAGGCGAAGCCTTTTTGCAGGAGGCCTCCCGAATTATTGGCTACACGGGCGAGCGCTCCCTGTTTAGAGCTGCCTGGCAGGAGATCTTCACCCCGATTGAGGCTACCCACCGCCTAGTCGAGCAGTTGCACCACACCCGCCCGCTCTTCCTGCTCTCCAACACCAACGATTTACACGCAGAGTATTTCCTGTCCCGTTACCCGGTTTTTGCGCGCTTCCAGGATGCGGTCTATTCCCACGAGTGCGGTCTCATGAAGCCGGCCGCCTCCATCTACGAACACGCCCTTGGAAAGTTTGGCCTGCGCGCGGAACAGGTTTTCTTCATCGACGACCTTGCCCCCAATGTGGAGGCCGCCCGCGCCGCCGGCTGGCGCACCCACCACTACAGCGAGGACGCGCACGGCCAGCTTCTTGCAGAACTGACATCGGCAGGGGCGATCTAGGGCGTGTGCCGCCCAAAAAAAACAACTGCGCCGGCACCCCAGCGTTCCTGTCGCACCTAAATTGCTTTGCGCTGGGCAAGCACCAGAGTCTCGGACGTTTCGGACGCTGTTTTGCAGGTCTGTTTTTGCCTGTCGCCACTTGTCCAATTCTGCGAAGGGCTTTAGAGTGATGGTATGGCAACCATGACACACCGCACCACCTTCGCGCTTGATGAAGCGACCATGGTACGCATCAAAAACCTTGCTGCCCTCTGGAAGGTTTCCCAAGCGGAAGTCGTTCGCCGAGCTGTATCCTTCGCCCAGCCTCCAGCGCCCGCATCCTCCCCCAGAATTTTGTTCGAAGATTTTCTTCGATCAGGAAATGGCCTAGATCCAAAAATAGCCGGCCAGTATCTGGAGGAAGCACGGGAGGATCGTCAAATGTGGAGACAGGAATGATTCTGCTCGACACGAACTATCTCATTGGGGCGCTCGTGGCAGGAAGCGACGAGTCAAAGCAAATCCTGAACTGGCTCGAGCGGGGTGAGGTGCTGATCACCGCCATGCCGGCTTGGTATGAGTTCCTATACGGCCCCGTCTCCGAGCTTCAGGTAAAGGCAATTCAATCCGTTTTAACTGAAATCGTGCCGTTGGATGAAGCTCAGTCTAGGGAGGCTGCAAGGTTGTTCAACCGCACAGGCAGAAGACGCGCCCTGCGCATAGACGCCCTCATTGCATCGTGCGCTATTCTTAAGGGCGCTTTGCTTGCAACACGCAACACTTCAGATTTCGAAATCTTTGCAACCCAGGGCCTGCAGCTGATCAGGTAGTCCATGGATCAAACGGGGAGATCCCACTGAGGAGACTCACTAGTTTTACTTCGCCGCCGCGGGATACGGAAAGGCCGTGGAAATGCGCTGCCGCTCCTGCGTAAAGCTGTCCAAGTTCCGGCTGAGCAAACCGGGTTCCGGCCCCTTGCTCGCGTATTCGGGTCGAATCGAAACGCGCTGCCCGGCAGTCAGCGCGATGGGAGTGCTCAAAACCTCGTCGCCCGACTCGGCGGTTTGCTTGGGACGGCGGCGTTTGGGATCGGCCGGGGCCCAGTCGTCACAACGAGTGCTTCGTTGACCCACAGGCGCGCACGATCCGTGCGGTTCACGTAGGCGCTGAGGGTCACCGGCTCGGTGAGACGCACTTCGAGAAAGCCGGCGCGGAGGAAGAGGAATGCGAGGAGAAGTTCATCATGTAAATATGCCTGAGAGTAAGATCACTTCACCGGGGCAGAAGCACGGTACTCAAGCCCCCGCGGCAGCGAGCCATCCAGTTCGGTGAGATTGATGGCCTGCTGCCATTGCCAGGTGCGCTGGCAACTTTTGAAGACAAGCACATTCCAACCCGAACGCAGATCGACTTCGCGGGAGGCCTGACGCTTCGGCTCTTTGTTAATGAAATCGGAGTAAAGTCGCTGACCATTAAGCCACGCGATGAGATGGATCGCAGAACCGACACCCGAGGTTTTGAGGTCAAGTCTGAGGCGGCGTGCATTGTCGCTGTGAATCCAGCGTGCGCCGTAGCCGGCTTCAAAATTCTGGAAGAAGGTGATCCCTGCGAAGTCCACGCTGCCGGGGTTGGCACCGTCAGTCAGGTTGATGCTGGATTGGAACACGCGCCACGCCAGTGGTGCGCCGCCTTCCTTGGCGGCAGCTTTGGTGAAATCTTCGCCGCGTTCGATGGCGCAGTCGATGGGGTTTGGCGCGAGGTCGGCATCGGAAGGCTTGTCATTCCAAGCACGCAACACGAGTCCGCTGGTGACCAACCACGCCGGCGGCGCGGGCGGGGCGGGGGCTGGCTGCAGAGTGAAGAGCGTCTTGGACAACCTCTCTGCACGCAACCATGAGGCGGCTTTGTCTTCACCGAGCCCCCTCAACATCGCCATCGCTACAGCGATATGGCCGGTTTGATTTGGGTGAATGCGATCCCCTGCGAGTGTGAAGTCAGCCTGAGTTTTGCGGCCTTCCGCGAGCACGTCCCAATACGCAGCCTGGGTCGGCACCACGTCAGCCTTCAACTCGGCGGCGAGTGTTGTGATGCGTTGGTTCATCCGTGCCAACACCTGGTTCACAGGGGTTGCGGGATCCTCTGTTTGCGGCGTCACCGTGGCCAGGGCAATGACCCTGGGGTTAAGCCGCGTGACCAGTACGCCAACCAGTTCGCGGTATTTCGCAAGCCACTGGTCGAGGCTCGCATCCGTGTCGCTGACGTAGGGTGCGAGCACGTCGTTCATCCCGAGCATCACGACCATCACATCGGCCGGCTTCGAGAGCACAGCGGCAACCTCCACGCCTTTCACATCCAGATCGTGCTTCTGCTTTGCCTCGTCCTTGGCGAGGGACAGCCACGCACTCACGCCCATGCCACTGCCTCCCAGCGGAACGAGTTCGTGTTGCGCCTCTGGATACACTGCGCGCAGTGCGTCACGCATTTTGAAAACGTAACCCGTCCCCAGCCAGCCTCCGCCCTGGCTGGTGATACTGTCGCCGATGAAGACGATGCGCGTATTTTCTTTCAAGGCGGGCTCAGCGGCGATGCCTGAGGTTCCAAAGAGGAGGACTGCAAGCAGGCCTTTGATGAAGGATCGGAGGAGGTGGTTCATGTGGGGGCGGTTATTGACCGGCGGATACAGCGGATTCTCAGGGCCTTTCAGTGCGGCCGAGGACGAGAAAGTCGAACAACTCGCCGTAACGTTTGCCATCGAGAGCGATGTCGAACGGTACGATCTGTACGCCCGCGCCGAGCGCGGCCCTGTCCTTGACAGTGAGCTTCACGTCGAAGGCCTGGCGGCTCATGGCGGCTACGCAGCCTTCCAGCACTTTTGGCTCGGCCTCGATGCCAGGCGGCAGTTTCAGCTCGATGCGATGCCTCTGCACTCGGTCTCGGAAATTCCGCACGGTGATTTGAACTGTCTGCGTTGCCTCCACCGCAAGGTCCACGCGATACGGATAGGCACGGACCCAGAATGGATCGAAGAGGTACTCGTAGTTCGGGTCTGGCAGGAGTTCCCGGTAGTGGGCGATGATTCGCTTCGACCATTCGTGGTAGCGCTGCAAAAAAGCGGAGGGATTTGCCATGAGAACGGAATGGGCTCCCGAGACGATGTCGGGTTTCAAATCGCGCAGATAGCGGCTGCCAAGGAAGTAGCCCTCCTCGAAGATCGCGCTGTTGCGGGCCACCACCGCCTCGTGTCCGTTCTGTGCGGGGTCGGATGGATCGCCGAAGAGATTATCACCGGTAAAGGCGATCCGCTTGCCATCCAGTTCGAGCCAAAGGCAGTTGCCGAACTCCGTCTGTCCGGGCATCCAGTCCACGTGCAGCTTGTAGCCCTCCCAGTCGATGACCTCTCCATCGCGAATGGGGCGGTCAATCTTCAGCCCTTCGTACTCGCGATTGTAGGAGGTGATGAGCGCGCAATAGTCGTAGCGCGTGGGGTTTTCGATAGGATCCACGATCCGATCCAGCGTCCACGTTTTGACGCCGTAGTGTTTCTTGAGCGCAGCGGCGAGGGTGAAGTGGTCGCCATGCATGTGGGAAATCCAAACCGCATCAATACCCTTGAGACCGAGATGCGTTTTCATCTGCTGGATGAGGCTGTGCAGCAGGCCCTCGGGAAAGATGCCACAGTCCAGCAGCAGTCCGCGCCCGCTGTCGGCGATGATGATGGTGAAGTTTTTGCCCGCGAGCAGGTCGCTGAACTTGTAGAGGTG
>CANJYI010000147.1 GCA_947478975.1 Chthoniobacteraceae bacterium | reverse complement strand
CCACGGGTTGGTCGGGGCCGAACATCGAGCCGGACGCAATCCGGAACAGGAGGGAGTAGCCAATTTGACCGGCGGCGCCAGTCACAGCAATGCGAACGGGTTTTTTCATGAGAGAGTTGTCTGCAAAAAGGGATCCGCGCCCCGCATCTGGGAACGCAAGCGAAGGAGTTTGCCCGAGCGGGCGGATTCGTCCAGCCCGCAACACACCCTGTTTGCGGTAAGGTCCGGGCCTTGGGCAGGCGGGATTTGGCTCAGGGCTTGGCGAGGTCCTGAATCTTCACCCAGGCCGCCCGTTCTTCGAGCGAAAGGCTTTCAGGAATCTGGATCTGGGCTTGGATGTAAAAGTCTCCGCGTGTCTTTCCCTCGGCGGGCAGGCCCCGGCCGCTCAACCGGAAGCGGCGCCCCGGTTGCGTGCCGGCAGGGACTTTGAGGCGCACGTGTCCGTCCGGGGTGGAGACTTGGACCTCCCCGCCCAAAACGGCCTGCCAGGCTGGAACCTTGACCTCGCGGATCAAATCACTGCCTTCCACCGAGTAGCTCGGGTCCACCAGCGTGACCCGCAGGAACATATCCCCCCCGTTCTGGCCGCGGTTGGCGAGGCGGATCTTCTGGCCGGGAACCATTCCTGCGGGAACCTGCACGTCGATTTTTTCCAGCGCGCCGCCCGGCGGGCGCCGGAAACTCACCCGCTTGCGCGCCCCCTTGAGGAGTTCTTCGACAGAAACCTGCACCTCGGCCTCGAGGTGTTTGGGCTGCGCGCCGGCGCCCTGCGGGCCTCCCGGGAAGGACGAGCCCCTGCGCGCTCCCCCCATGGGCTGACGGGCACCGCCGAAGAAAGCTTCAAAAAAGTCGCTGAAGCCCTCGTCGTTCATGTTCACTGCGGCGGCCTGAGCGCCGAAGCCGTTGTTCCACGAAGGGGGCGGTTGCTGCGCCCGCTTGCCCCAGTTGGCGCCCAGTTCGTCGTATTCTTTGCGCTTCTGCGCATCGCCCAACACCTCGTAGGCCTCGTTGATCTCCTTAAACTTGGTTTCCGCAGTTTTTTTGTCCTTGGCTACGTCGGGATGATGCTGGCGCGCCAACTTCCTGAAAGCCTTTCGGACCTCATCCTGAGTTGCACCCTTTGCGACTCCCAAAACCTGATAGTAATCCTTGTATTGCACGGGCATTTTCTCCCACAGGCTAGCGCTTCGAACCTCTCCATGGCAACCTGACCGTCATTACTTACCTGCAAACGCGCCTTTTCCCTAGAATTGAACGCGTTTTGCCCCCAGCCCCGCCCCAACTCTCCGCCGCCCCTCCGCCCGCATGCTCGCCTTCCTCGCCAGACGCCTCGCCGCCATGTGCGGTGTGCTCTTCTGCGTGCTCACGCTCACCTTCCTGTTGCTGCGCCTCTCCCCGGGCGGCCCCTTCACGCGCGAACGGAAGCTGCCCGCGGTCATCGAGCAACAGCTGATGGCCAAGTACCGCTTGGATGGCCCTCTTTGGCAGCAGTACGTCGACTATCTGGCGGACGTCGCACGGGGGGATCTGCGCCTGTCCACCAAGTACCGGGACCGGCCGGTGCGCGAGTTGCTGGCGCAGAGCCTGCCGGTTTCGGCGCTGCTGGGCGGGACGGCTTTTTTATTGGCGGTGAGCTCGGGCATCTGGCTTGGAAGCATCGCGGCGATCCGGCGGGGGACTCTGGCGGACACGGGTTCGATGTTTGTGGCCCTGGGGCTCATCAGCGTGCCGACCTTTGTGACCGGACCGGTGCTCGTGCTCCTGTTTGCGCTGCACTTCGGGTGGCTTCCGGCGGGGGGCTGGACTTCGCCTGCGAGTTTGCTGCTTCCGGCGCTGGCGCTGGCGGGGCCGGCCACCGCTTCGATCGCCCGGTTGACGCGCACCTCGCTGTTGGAAACCTTGGAGGCGCCCTTCCTCCGGACGGCCCGGGCCAAGGGCGTTTCTGAAGGGCGGGTGCTCTACATCCATGCGCTCAAAATCGCCCTTTTGCCCGTGGTTTCCTATCTGGGGCCGCTTGCCGCAAACCTGCTCACCGGCTCCATTGTCGTGGAGTCGATCTTCAACCTGCCGGGAACCGGTTCGTTTTTTGTGAATGCGATCCTGAACCGGGACGTGTTTTTGCTCGGGGGTGTAGTGCTCGTCTACTGCGTGCTTTTGGTGGGGATGAATCTGTTGGTGGATCTGGCCTACAGCTGGCTGGACCCCAGGATCCGCCTTGAAAACTAAGCCATGGCCACCACCGCTGTCTCACTCCGTCCCGGGCTTTGGCGCCGCTTGATGCGCAGGCCCGCCGCGCTGGGCTCGCTCCTGATTCTGGCTGCAGTTCTGCTTTCGGCGGTCTTTTTGCCGTTTGTATTGGGGAGCGACCCCCGCCAAACCTCTCCAGAAACCTTCGTCCCACCCTGCGGCGCGCATCTGTTTGGAACGGACCTTAACGGGCGCGACCTGCTTGCGCGAACTCTGGAGGGCGCGCGGATTTCGCTGTTGGTGGGCTGCACGGGGGCGCTGGTGAGCCTGGTGATTGGCACCGGGGTTGGGATGGTTGCGGGCTACGCAGGGGGGCGCACGGACGCGCTGCTCATGCGCCTGGTGGACGTCCTTTACGCCGTGCCCCGGCTGATTTTGATCATCCTCGCCAGTTTCCTACTCGACCCCTGGCTGCAGCAGGTGCTTTCCGGATTTCAGGGGGGCCGCTGGGTGGGGTACAGCAAGATTGCCATCCTGATCGTAGCCCTTGGCTGCATGGAGTGGCTCACCATGGCCCGTATCGTCCGGGGGCAGGTGCTTTCGTTGAAGACGCTTCCTTTCGTTCAAGCGGCCCGGGCGCTGGGGCAGGGCCACGTACAAATTCTGCTCCGGCACCTTTTGCCGAACCTCACCGGAGTGATCGTTGTCTATCTGACCCTGACGGTCCCGGCCGTCATGTTGGACGAATCGTTTCTTTCCTTTTTGGGGCTCGGGGTTCAGGCGCCGCAGGCCAGTTGGGGCACCCTGCTTAGCGACGGCGCCCAGGCGCTCAACCCGGTCCGCAGCCACTGGTGGCTGTTGCTCTTCCCTGCGACCCTCATGAGCCTGACGCTTTTGGCCCTCAACTTTCTGGGAGACGCCCTGCGGGATGCGCTCTCAGAATAGCAGTTCTTGGGGCTGTTCAAGTTTCGCCTCAAAAATGAAGCAAGGCCCTAACTAACGATGGCTTTCTGTGTCGCGGCTTCCTTTAATGGCGGTTTGAATGTCCGAGTATCTTGGTAAACTAACTCTGCAAGGTGTCTCCTCCCTCGGGCGGTGGGCCGTCTTCAGCGCACGGGCGCTCCGCGAGGTGCGTTCCGGGCAGGCCCTGGGGACGCGTTTGGTCCGTGCTGTCTTTGAGCAGGGGGTGCGTTGCGTGCCGGTCATCGCCGTGGTGGCTGCTTTTACCGGGATGGTTCTCGGCTTGCAGGGCCACTACGTCCTGTCCCGTTTCGGTGCCACCGGGATGCTTGGGACCCTGGTCTCGCTGAGCCTCTGCCGCGAATTGGGCCCCGTCCTTGCCGCGTTGATGATCGCCGGTCAGGCCGGCACCGCCCTTTCCGCCGAACTCGGCATCCAGCGTTCCACCGAGCAGATCGATGCGATCGAGCTCATGGATGTTTCCCCCGAGGGCTTTCTTGTGGGGGCGCGCCTGCTGGGCGCCTTCTTTGTGTTCCCGGTGCTGACGGCTTTTTTCGTTCTGGTGGGAGTCGCCGGCGGCTGGCTTTCCGGCTGTGTGCTGATGCCCCAGGATTCCAACGGCTACTGGGGCGCAGTCCACGAGGCGATCCGCAGCAGGGACATCCGCGAGTGCCTGCTTAAAGCCGCCGTGTTTGGCTTTTTGACCACGGCGCTGTGTGCCTACCAGGGCTTTTACGCGCACCGCTCCGGCGAGGCGGGCGCACGCGCTGTCGGACTGGCCACGGTCCGGGGCATTGTCCTTTCGAGCATCGCCATTTTGGCGGCCGACTACTTGATCACCGCTGTCCTTCTGTGAATACCAGCGCCTCCATCCCCGCCTCCCCGCTTTTGGAGATCCGGCACCTGCGCAAGGCGTTTGGTGCGCGGGCTGTCCTTGGGGACGTCAGCTTCCAGGTCCAGCCCGGGGCCGTCCTTTCCGTCCTCGGGCGAAGCGGCACGGGCAAGTCGGTTTTGCTCAAGTGCGTGGTGGGCTTGCTGCAACACGACGGGGGCGAGGTGCTCTTTCGCGGGCAGTCCCTGGAAAACCCCGCCGCCCGCAAGGCGCTCCGGCAGGCGTCGAGCTACGTCTTCCAACAGAACGCGCTCTTTGATTCTGCGACCGTCTTTGAAAACGTGCTCATGCCGCTGCGCGCCCGCGGGGAAGGGGAGAGGGCGCTTTGGCCGCAGCGGGTGCGGGACGTGTTGCAGCGCCTGGAACTGGAGGACGCGACGGACCGCTACCCGGCGGAACTTTCCGGAGGCATGCAAAAGCGTCTTGCCGTGGCGCGCGCCCTGGTGACCGAGCCCGAGTTGGTGTTCTTTGACGAACCGACTGCCGGACTGGATCCTTTGCGGCGCAACGCGGTTTTCAGCCTGATCGCGCGGCTCCAGCGGGAGCGCAGGTTTACCGCGGTTTTGGTCACCCACGACGTGCAGGAAGCGCTGGTGGTCAGCTCGCACGTGCTCTGGCTGGATGCCGGCACTGTCCAGTTTGACGGGATGGCGTCGTCTTTTGCGACGGCTCAAGAGCCTGCCTTGCGCGAGTTTCGCGACAACATTGAAGCTTTGCGTGAATCCTTGCGCAGTGTAGCAAACCCCAACTCTATTTAATGATGAAAACCGCGCAAATGGAGCGACTCGTAGGCCTGTTTGTCCTTTCGGGCATCGCCTGCATTAGTTATTTCGCCCTCCAGTTTGGCTCCGTGCAATGGCGCGCGCTGGACACCTACACCTTGGAAGCACGCTTCACCAACGCCTCCGGACTCATCCTCGGCTCGCAGGTCGCCATCGCTGGAGTTCCTGTGGGCTCGGTCACCGCGCTCAAGCTCGGGCAGGATTTCTCCGCGGTCGTGGAGTTCAAGCTGCGCAAGGACGTGCAGCTTCCCTCCGACTCGATCGCCTCCATCCGCGGACACGGACTCCTCGGGGACAAGTACATCTCGCTCGCTGCCGGCTCCGCTGAGGACATTCTTCCCGCAGGCGGACGTCTGACCGACACGGAAAGCTCCGTGGATCTGGAGTCGCTGCTGAGCCGTTTTGCCTTTGGTGCGGTGCAGTCCGACAAAAAAGCCGCACCCGAAAAATAGTTTATGTTCAGAAAACCCCACGTTTTAGCCGCCCCCGTGGCTTTCCTGCCCGCTGTGGCCTTGGTATGCACTCTTTCGGCTTGGAACGCGACTGCGGTGGCGGCGGCCGACTCTCCCGAGGTGACCCTCAAGCGGGGCCTTACCGAGCTGCTTACGGCGGTGAAGGGTCGCAATAACTCCAACCCCGTTGAACTGGCCAAGCGCCTGCGGCCGATTTTGGAACGCTTTTTTAACTTTGAGAGCCTCACCCGCCGAGCGCTGGGGCCGGGGTGGAAGGATCTCAATCCCGAGCAGCAGAAGAAGGCCACCCAGCTGTTTTCTGAAATCATCATCCGCAGCTACACGAGCCGCTTTGATCCCAACAGCGAGGTGGACGTGCAGTTCATCCGTTCCGTGGACATGGGCAACGGCCGCAAGGAGGTGCCTGCGGTCGCCCGTTATCAGGGCAATGCCGTTTCCGTGGCCTACCGCGTTGAGCCCGGCCCGGAGGGGTGGCGCGTGTACGATGTGGTCATCGAAGGCGTGAGCATGGCGTCGAATTATCGTTCCCAATTCGATTCCATTAGACAGAAGGGCGGGCCCGACGCCGTCATCCGGGCGATGGAAGACAAACTCAAGTAACGTATCCCCGCCATGACTTCATTCCGTTTCCCCCGACTCCTGCTGCCCTGCGCCGCGCTTTTGTGCGTGCTCGAACCCGGTGTCGCGGAGGCGGCTGAGCCTGCTTCCGACAACCGCGTTGCGGGGGCGCGTGTCACAAAGCCGCGGGGCGGTTCCAGTCGGCCCTTTGGGACCAGAACGCGGCGCCACTCCCGCAGGAAGGCGCACCCGGTTCCCTCCACCGCGGTCGTCACCCCCGAGGAAGAGGAAATCCAACCGCAGGCCAGCGATCCGTTGGAGCGCCTCAACCGCGGCACCTTCACGTTCAACCACCAGGTCTACCGCTTTCTCCTAAAGCCCCTTTCCAGGGTGACCACCTTTCTTCTGCCTGAGCCGGTTTTGGATGCCGTGGGCAACGTGTTTGAAAACATCAAGTCGCCCGTGCGCATTTCCGCCTCCCTGCTTCAGGGGAAGGGACGGCGTGCGGCTCAGGAGACCGGCAAACTGCTGGTCAATTCCACCGTCGGCATCGGCGGGCTTTGGAAGGCTTCCGACCGCCTTGAGGGACTCAAAAACGTCCCCGAGGAAGACTTCGGCCAAACCTTCGGCGCATGGGGGGTCAAGCCGGGACCCTACCTTGTGCTCCCCGTGCTTGGGCCGCGGTCCCTGCGCGACCTGGTTGGATTGGGGGCCGACGCCTGCGCCACGCCGCAGACGTGGCTGAGCGCCGGCAACCTGAATACCTGGGCCACGGTGGCGGACAATGTGCAGCGCAACCCAGACCGGATGCAGACCTACGACGACGCCACCAAGGACGCGCTTGATCCCTATGTTTCTGTGCGTGAGGCGTATACCTCATACAGGGCCAACGCGGTGGCCAAGTAGGCCCCCTTTCGCCCCCGCCGCAGCGCCCCCGGGAAGCACCGCGCCTGCGCTCCGCCCTTGAGCCCAAGCCGTTCAGGGGTGATGCTGTGCCCATGCCCCAATCCTCTCCTTTTGATCCGATCGCAGAAGTCCTCGCCGACATCCGCGAGGGAAAGCTCATCGTGGTCACCGATGACGCAGACCGCGAAAACGAAGGGGATCTGGTGCTGGCGGCCGACAAGGTGACCCCCGAGGCGGTCAACTTCATGGCCATGTACGGGCGGGGCCTCATTTGCGTGCCCATTTT
>CANJYI010000146.1 GCA_947478975.1 Chthoniobacteraceae bacterium | reverse complement strand
GTGACTGCTTTGAGACGGCGATGCGGTCGGCGTATCGCATTGCGCTGTGCTCACCGGATTTTCTGTATCGCATCGAGCCGGCGGGGCGGCTCGATGACGCTGCGCTGGCCGCGCGCCTGTCGTATTTTCTCTGGAACTCCATGCCGGATCCCGAGCTGATGAAACTAGCCGCTGAAGGCAAGCTACGCGAACAAGGCGTGCTTGATTCGCAAATCAAACGCCTCCTCACCGACAGTAAATCGCAGCGCTTCATTGAGGACTTCCTGGGCCAGTGGCTCAAGCTTCGCTCCATCGCGGCAAATGATCCCGATAAGAAACTCTATCCGGAGTTCAGCGGGTATTTGCAGGGATCAATGGTCGCCGAGACACGCGCCTACTTCCGCGAACTCATCGAGAAAAACCTCACCGCCCGCCATCTCGTGCAGTCCGACTTTGCAATGCTCAATGAAAAGCTCGCAGTGCACTACGGCATTTCTGGCGTTATCGGATCGGAGATTCGCCGGGTAAAACTGCCGGACGGCTGCGTGCGCGGCGGCTTCCTTACCCAGGCGGCCATCTTGAAAGTTACGGCGAATGGCACCACCACTTCGCCGGTGGTGCGGGGAGCCTTTGTGATGGCCCGTTTACTTGGCCGTCCGCCCGAGCCGCCGCCGCCGAATGTGCCCGCCGTGGAACCCGATGTGCAGGGTGCGACCACCATCCGAGAGCAACTCGACAAACACCGCGCCGATGCCACCTACGCCTCCTGCCATTCGAAAATCGACCCGCCCGGCTTCGCACTCGAGGCCTTCGATGTGATCGGCGGTTTCCGTGACCGCTACCGCAGCATCGGCACTGGAGACCCCGCGCCACGCGGTAGCATTGACCCAGGCATCGCCATCCACTTCAAGCTCGGCCCGAAGGTAGATGCGAGCGGCCAGTTGCCCGACGACCGAGCCTTTTCCGGCATCGGCGATTTCAAGGCGCTCATCGCCGCCGACGAACACGCCCTGCTGCACAATTTGGCAAAACAATTCCTTATCTACGCCACTGGTCGCGACATCGCCTTCAGCGACCGCGCCGCGCTGGACGACATCGTCACTCGTGCAGAGAGGCGCGGCGGCGGCATCCGCACGCTGATTCATGAAATTATCCAGAGCGATTTGTTCCAAACCCACTGATCTCGTATGAAGTCACTCCTTCTCATCCTTTGCCTCATCGCATCAGGCGCGCTTGCTGAAGAAAGCACCCATCGAATCCTCGGGCTCAGCGCTCCCGAGCGTGAAGCCGATCTGCGCGAGTCCATGAAGGCGATTCCCGAAGTGCAACTGGTGGGCATTGATCACGAGAAAGCGGAGGTCATCCTGCGCTACGGCTTCACCGCGTTGTTTCCCAACTACAATCCCGAGAAGCCGCTGAAACCGGAAGAAATCGAGAAACGCCTTAATGAAAAGCTACGGACAGCCACGCAGGGCAGCTTCAGCCTCAGGCCACTCTGCCCTATTCCTCAGGATGAACTTCAGCGCCTGAACTTCAAGATCGTGATCCCGGACTGTAAGGGCTGCCGCCTCGGCACCTGCAACTCCATCGCGGGGCTTGACGGTGTAGAATCGGTGCGTCTCAGCGGCGACTTCAGCGAGCTCATCGCCTGGATCGATCCCAAGAAGACTAACCGCGACACGTTGATCGAAAAGATGAAGAAAGACCGGATCGGTCTTCCTACCCCGTAACCATTCACCAATGAGCCTCCACCATGAACATCTGCATCCAAAGCGACTCAACCCCAGCCGTTCCAAATCCGATCAGCAGCGCATGGACCAATATTACTTCCGTGCGCTAGCTGGAGCAGCCCCTGCACAGTTCCGAGGCTTGGGAATACAAGCCGAAGGCTGTGGTCCAAGCGCAGCCGCCCACAGACATCGACGACGCCCGTGAGTTCGTCCGCCGCACCCAGCTCACGCTCGACGTCGTGAATCTCGCACTGGAAACCGACTCCACGCGGTTCGTCACCTTCTTCATCGACACCACCGTCATCCACAACATTACGCACCACGGCAACCGGGCCGAAACCATCGCGGAACTCCGTGTCCACGAGGAAGGCCAGTTTGCGGCGTTGAACAACTTTCTCACGACGCTCTCCGCCGCGAAAGAGGACGGACAAACCCTGCTCGAGCGTACCATGGTCCTGTATGGCACCCCTATGGGCAACGCGAGCTCGCACAGCAACATAAACCTCCCCGTGCTTCTCGCCGGGGGTGGCTTCAAGCACGGCCAGCATCTCGCCTTTGACACAAAGAACTACTACCCGCTCCCGAACCTCTTCGTCTCCATGCTCCAACGCCTTGGTCTTGAGATGGAAGAGTTCAGCACGGGCAAGGGTACAATGAAGGGACTGGAAATGGTGTGAATGAATCGAGCCATTGCCCCGCACGAAAGACACACCCACCGTTTTTACCGCGCTGCTGTTGGCTTCGCTGACCACGATGTCTTCTGCGGAGCCCGTCACCAAATCCATCAGCCTAAAAACGGCAATGGAGGATCGGATGCCGGAGGCATGAAAGCGGCGGTTGAGCGCAGCGACACCACCGGCTGAGAACTCTCCAGGTTCAGGGGACACATCAGTCTACCGGCACATGGGTGCTTTAGGGCGACAGCCATGTCTTTACCTGCTTCGGAGACAGCGTACAGAGACTCACCCCGCGGGCGCGTCTGAAACGCGGTACCTTTGAGGTGCATCTCCTATTTTGAAACCGAGTGGTATCACATTCACCGAACTTTCATTGCCGTATTTGGGCGGAAGCCGCGCCACAGCACGAGACGACCTGTCTTCGTTATCATGAAACCCTTCGTAGCCCGCCCCGCGGCGCCTCAACCAAGAGCCGTGAGTATCCCAGTGCTGTCGCCGATGCGGTCTAATTGGATCCCGGCCCCCTTGAGGATCGTGAGCCACACATTGCAAAGCGGCGTGTCTTTCGGGAGCACCACATGCTGGCCAAGTTTAATCCCGGCTCCGCCCCCCGCGAGGATGGTTGGGCAATTATCCAGGTAGTGGCCCGTACGGAGGTTGCTACCGAAGGCGAGAGTTGTGTGGTCGAAAAGACTTGATCCCTCTGCTGCCGAGGTGGTTTTGAGTTTATCGAGCAAACCGGCCAACAGTTCGCTTTGTACTGAGTCGCGTCTTTGGGAAGCTTCCATCCGTTCGCCTGGCGAATAGTGGCTCATGTCGTGGGCCGCCACCTTCACCCCAATACTGGAGAGCAGGGAACTGATCGGTTGGCGATAGGTCACCACCCGGGTGAGATCCGTTTGAAGAGCCGCCACCAACAGGTCGTACATCACCTTGATTTCCTCGCGCCCAGCCAGCCCTTCGCCGGGGGCCGAGAGCGGGGCCTTCGGCTTTTCAACGGTGAGCCATTTCTCTTCTTTTGCGAGGCGCGTCTCAATGTCCCGTAAGCTCTGTAAGTACTCGGACACTTTGTCGGTGTCGGTTTTGTTCAGCCCCCGACTGATGTCGTTTACATCCTCGAGTACGGTGTCGAGAATACTACGCTCCTGAAGTAACATGGCCTTCCGCTGTGCCAAAGGAGCGGTTTCGGGCGAGAACATTTTGTGGAATGCCTTCAGAGGCGTTTCAAATCCCGGGATCGGTTTACCGTGGTCGTCCCAGGCAAGTGAAAGACCCGCACCGTGTCCGGTGCTTGCGGGTTCGCTGCTGCAAAGCTGGACTGAGGTGAAGCGCGTTTCTTTTCCGAGTTGGGCGGCGGCGATCTGGTCGGCTGAAATCGTGTTGTGAAAGCTTTGTCCCGGTTCGGAGAATGGGTTCGCTCCAGTAAGCCAGAAGGTGCTTCCTCCATGCGGATTGTCGCTGAATCGATGCCTGCAGCCCTGAACCACAGTGAAGTCTTTCTGGTGGAGCGCAAGTGGCGCCAACCCCGGAGGCAGGGTGTAATTTTCACCTGTGGTTTTCTGGTCTGGAAACCACGTTTCGTTGGTGACGCCAAAGCCGAATCCTAAAAATATAAAGCGCTTTGGTATCGAGACTACCGGAGCCGCAGCTGAGGCAAACCGCCGGAATCCAAACGACTCCAGCGCAGGCAATGCGATCAGCGCGCTTGCACTTCGGAGGAAATGACGACGAGATAAAGTGGCCATAAGTTGTGGGGGGTTATTTGGTGTGGAAGGCCTTGCTTGCGACTAAAGCTTGAAAAAACTCCTGCATCGCAAAGTCGCTTTTGCGGGCATGTTGAATGATCTCCTGAACGAGGTCCTGATCACTGAATCCACACGCCCTGCCCAAACCGTATTCAACCAACGATTCAGTAAAGCCGCGTGCAAAGTTTTCCGGCTTGGCTGCAATCAAGGAGCGCAGTTCGAGATAATTGGCGAACGCCGGTCCATTGTGGAAAGCTCCGGCGGGCTCGATCTCCCACGTCTTTTTGCCGACGCCCGCCTTTTCGTAACCGTCTTGGGTGCGCCATTGTCCCACGGCATCGAAGTTCTCCAACCCGAAGCCGATCGGATCGATCCTACGATGGCAGCTCGCACATTGAGGATCTTCCTGGTGAGCGGACAGCCGCTCTCGGGTGGTGAGTAGTTGCCCTTCGAGTCGCGTGAGTTGCGGGACGTTTGGCGGCGCAGGTGGTGGCGGCGTGAATAGCATTTTTCTCATGACCCAGGCTCCGCGCTCAACGGGACTGGTATGCTCTCCATTGCTGCCCATTGCGAGGATTGCGGCCATGCCGAGCAGACCGCCCCGGGGCGACTCTGGCGGCACGCTCACCGGCCGGAACTCGTCGCCAGTGACACCGTCCAGCTTGTAATAGTTGGCGAGCAACCCGTTGACGACGACCTCGTCGGAGGTGAGCAGATTTGTGAGGCTGCGGTTGTTTTTGAGCAGCCAACCCACTGTGGAATAGACCTCTTCCCGAGCTGCCTCTTTCACGGCCGACGAAAACGTCGGATAGCGTTTGGGATTAAACATAAAGAAATCGAGGCGATCGATTCCTAGCCATTGGCGGGTAAAGCCCGTGAACAGTTCCCGGGCTTTCTCGCTGGCAAGGAGGCGTTCGACTTCGCCTTTCAAAATGGCGGGTTGTTGAAGTTGCCCATGTTGGGCAAGCGAGAGGAGTTGGTGGTCGGGTGGCGCGCTCCACAGGAAATACGAGAGGCGGGTTGCCAATTCCAAATCGGTGAGCGGTCGGCGTTCCTTCTCAGGCACCGGTTCGGAGAGATATAGAAAATGCGGCGACGCGAGAACGAGCGAAAGCGGCGTGCGGATAGCGATTTCAGGTTTCTCGCCCGCTTCCCTGCGCGCCTGATAAAGAGCTAGCAACTTATCGATGTATGCTCGCGACGGAATCTTGCTCCGGAAGGCCTGCACGGCAAAAGTCTCCAGCGTTTCGCGTACACTATGTTCGGTGTTGGCACCTTTCGTGAGAAGGGTCTGGATCGCCTGTATGGCAACCGGTGTGGGCCGGGTCGTATTCAGGGGCCCTTCGAACTCAACCCAGTCGATCCAGATCGCGGGGTTCTTATCGACGTCCGCGTTACTGATTTCCGGATTTGTTTCGCGCAGCTTAAAGTGCCGTGTTCCCCCTTTTTCGACGCTGATGGGTACGACGAGCTCCTGCGGTTGTTCCATAGTGCCAGTAATATGGTGGGCGCTGAGCACCTTTTCGGCATCGCCGAGGGTGATGTCCAGAAACTGGCGGCGCCCGGCCGGGGGCCGCGTGGGAGTGGGTTTTAGTTCAGTGCGGGAAGGCATCAACGACAGCGAGCCGACGGAAGCGAGGCGGATGCGCAGGAGGTAGTCGCCGGCAGGCCAGTCGTTGGGTACGAAACAGGTGTAAGCTCTCGTGGCAGAAATTCCCGGGGTGAGGTAAATCCCGGAGCGAACCTTTGGGAGGCTCAGGTAGTCGACGATAAACGGGATCAGATTGTTCCACTGGCTCTGGTGATGAAAGACATCCACGGCATCCACAAACCCGAAATCGAGGGGGGGCGGAGCGCCCGTGATTTTGTCCCACGAATGATAAAACTGGTTGGGCTTGGTTTCCGCCTTCGCGCGGATTTCAGCGACGCTCTTTGCGTTCTCGGGACGGGCGGCTGCTGCATCGACTTCGCGGGTCCACATGGCCACGCGCTTGCGGATGCTGCCCTGGCGGATCATCTCCGACTCCACCGACGGGTTGACGCGTTCCTCTGGTTCGATGTGCTGCTTTCGGGGAGCCTGAGGCGTCGCGAAAAGTTCAATAGCGGCATCGAGAGACTTGCGTCCGAGCTGGCGGTACGACTCGAACTGACTGCTCGACATAAACAGGCTCGAACCCACGGTGTCGAAAGTGCCAGGGCTGCCGTCTGCCGGCAGATCCGCCACACTTACGTCCATTCCCAGCAGGTCGCGGATGGTGTTTTTATATTCGCGGCGGTTGAGGCGACGCAGGGTGATTTTACCGTTTGTATCTCCGATGGTTTTGCGTGCCACGACCATCTCCTGAGAGAGATGCTCGAGGAAATCTGTCTTTAGCACCTTGTCCGGTTGCTTCTTGTCCTCCGGAGGCATCTCTCCGGAGTTCAGCGAATTCAACACCTTCTGCCAGCGCTCGGCTGCTTCCATCGAGTTGATTTCAAAGGACAGGTTATCCAGACGCACACTGCCTTTGTGCTTTTCCTCGTCATGACAGGACACGCAGTACTCTTTGAAGAATACGTCGTATTTTTTGTTCACAGCGGCTTGAGGCGCAACGGTCGCTCCAGATGAAAAACTGGAGAAGGCGCTCCATATAAGGGCTGCCAAGGGAAGGTGGGGGCCACGCATCAAGGGAACTGTTGGAGGTTAGCGTGCGGTTGCTCCTTGCGCCGGATTGAGGCTGTGGAGCAACTCCACCGTGGCGGGGGACAATGTGCCGTCCTGATAAATTTCGCAGTTGAACATCAGGGCATTTTCAAGTGTCTGAAACCGGCTCAATGTCGATTGAAGTTGTTCGAGTTTCATTTTCGGCGGCCCGATTTCGGTGTCACGCTTGGTGTGATTCCAGTCCCCTTCCATCACAATGGCCGCGCTCGCTTGGAGTCCTGCATAGGGGCCAGTAGAAATACGGCCGTGATCGTC
>CANJYI010000145.1 GCA_947478975.1 Chthoniobacteraceae bacterium | reverse complement strand
TTGCAAAGCGGGGTGTTCTTCGAAGCCATGAGATGCTGCCCGAGCTTTACTCCCGCCCCGCCTCCCGCCACCAGAGTGGGGCAGTTTTCGAGATTGTGGACGGTCCGCAGGTTGCTCCCGTAGACGAGGCTTGTGTGGTCGAGCAGGCTGCTGCCGTCGGCCTCCCGCACGCCTTTGAGCCTGTCGAGCAGTCCGGCCAGAAGTTCACTTTGCGCCCGGTCCCGGACCTGCGAAGCCTCCATGCGCTCGCCGGGCGCGTAGTGACTCAGATCGTGAAGGGCCACCTTGATGTTGAGGCTTTTGACAAACGACTCGGTGGGGAGTCTGTAGCTGAAAATCCGGGTGCTGTCGGTTTGAAAGGCGGCGACCATGAGGTCGTACATCAGCTTGACCTCTTCCTTGCCTTGCAGGTTCGCGGCCGGTTCTGCCAAGGGCGCCCCGGGCTTTGCGACCCCAAGCCATTGCTCGTCCTTGGAGAGGCGCATTTCAATCTCACGGATGCCTTGAAAATATTCTTCGAGCTTCTCGTTGTCGCTCTTGGTCAGCCCCCGCTGCAACCGGCGCGCATCGGAAAGCACCGTGTCCAAAACGCTGCGCTCCTGCGCAAGCAGCGCCTGCCGACGTGCCAGAGGCAAAGACTCCTCGGAAAAGAGCCGATGAAAAAGGAGCGCCGGAGAATTCAGCCCCGCGACCGGCTTGCCACCCGAGTCCCACGAAAGCGAAAGACCGGGACCGTGGCCTTGGTGGTGCTCCACCAAACCCGGGGCTCCACCGTTCAACTGGATGGAGGCAAACCGCGTTTCCTGGCCGATTTTAAGCGCCGCCGCCTGGTCGACGGAAATGGTGTTATGAAAACTCTGCCCCGCCTCTGCAAACCGGTTCGCGCCCGTCAGCCAGAAGGTGCTGCCCCAGTGCGCATCCTGGGAATACTTGTTCGTAAGTCCCTGAACTATAGAAAAATCCTTCTTGTGCCTCGCCAGCGGTGCGAGGCCCTCCGGAAGGGTGTAGTCTGCGCCCAATTCGGTTGCGGCGGGGAACCAGGTCTCCTGCGTCACACCGAAACCAAAGCCCAAAAAGATCATGCGTTTCGGGCGCACCTGCGCCTTTTCAGCGGCGAAAGCGCGGAAGCCAAGGGATTCGAGCGCGGGCAGGGCGACGAGCGAGCCTGCGGCTCGGAGAAAGTGGCGGCGGGAAAGTCTGGGTGTCATGGCGGGAAAAGACGGTGGCGGGTGCTACTTGGAATGGAAGGCGTTGCTGGCAACGAGTGCGTGGATGAATTCGGGAATCGAAAGGCCTTTCTGCGCCGCTTTCCCCAGCACCTCATTGCAAAGTTCTTCGTCCGAGAAGCCAAAAGGCCTCCCCAGACCATACTCGATCAGAGCCTCAGAAAAGCCCCGCGCAAACCGCTCAGGCTTCGCGGCCACCAAATCCCGGAGCTCCTGAAAGCTTCCGAAAGCGGCTCCCTTGTAGAGAACCCCCGAAGGATTGATGGCGCGGTTTTCCGGAGGCACCCCTGGCCGCAAATCCACCGTCCGCCACCTGCCTGCGGCGTCGAAGTTCTCAAGCCCAAATCCAACCGGATCAATCTTGCGATGGCACTGGGCGCACTGCGCGTCCTCCTGATGCAACGCGATGCGCTCGCGGGTGGTGAGCGCCTTTTCCGCCAGACGGTTGAGCTGTGGCACGTTTGCAGGAGCGGGGGGCGGCGGATCGTGGAGAAGCTTCCGCAGCACCCAGGCGCCGCGCTCCACGGGGCTGGTCTGCTCGCCATTGCTGCCCATGGCAAGAATCGCCGCCATCCCAAGCAGCCCGCCCCGGGGCGAATCCGGAATGAGCGAAACCTCGCGGAACTCGTCTCCAACGACCCCGGGGATTTTGTAATAAGTAGCGAGGAGTCCGTTGATGAAGACAGCGTCCGACTTGAGCAACTTGGCAAGACTCTCCCGTTTTCTCAGCAGGTGGATGAAGGTGTTGACCACCTCGTCCTTTGCCGCAGCCTTGGTCGGCAGGTCAAAGTCCGGATAAAGTTTCGTGTTGAACTGGAAGAACTCGAGCCGCGCAAGCCCGAGCCATTGCAACACGAACGGCTTGAGGAAGCGCTCGCTGCGCGTATCCGCCAGCAGGCGCTCCACCTGCCCCGCAAGCACCTCCTGCTTTTGAAGTTCGCCGCGGCCCGCCAGTCCGAGCAACTCCGCATCGGGCGGCGTGCTCCACAGAAAAAACGAGAGCCGCGTCGCGAGCTCCAAATCGTTCAAGGCGCGCGGCTTGCCCTGCTCCGCAGGCTCGGCCAGGTAGAGGAAACTCGGGGAGGCAAGCAGCAGGGACAGCGGTGTCTTGATCGCCTCCAGGGGCTTCTCCCCGTCCCCCAGCCTCGTGGCGTACAGCCCGCAAAGCTTGTCGAGAAACTCCGCCTCCAGGCTACGGCCGCGAAGGGCGCGCGCGCCAAACTCAGCAATGAACCGCCGCGGATCCCCGGGGTTGCGTTGAAACTCCTCGATCTCTCCACGCAGCCATGTGCGGACCAAGGCGACCCGCTCCGGCACAAACGGCCCCTCCACCTCCACCCAGTCGACCCACACCGCGTACTCTGGCCCGATCCGGTTTTCCTGAAAGCCTGCGCTGAACACCTGCCCCGCAGTCCCCTTCCCATCGGGATTCCCAAGCACCGCCTTCTCGGCAAACTTGAAACGCCGGCCCCCCTCCTTTTCGATGCTGATCGGAATCTCCAAAAGCTGCGGTTCCTCCATCGTGCCCGTCACCTGGTGCGTGTTGAGCACCTGGCTGGCGGGATAGTCGGAGAGGAAATCCACGAACTTCCGCTCCATCGGTCCCTCTTCCGTAGCGGCCAGCCGCGCGCGGACCTTGTACTCGCCCGCGGGCCAGTCAGCAGGAACCGGGACCGTCACCCAACGGTGGTTCAAATGAGCCACCCCCAAAAAGGTACCCGTCTTCGACTTTGGCCGCGCCAGATAGTCTGCCGCCTGAGGAACATAGGAATCCCATCGTCCGTTCATCATGTTGGCGTCGACCGCGTCGGGAAATCCAAATTCCTTGGGCGCCGGAGCTCCCGGAATCTTGTCCCATTCCAGATAGAACCGCTCTGGCTTGTCCTTGTTTTTTTCGCGCAGAACACCCGCGGCTGTCGCATTCTCTGGCAGACGAGCTATCGCATCCACCGCCCGCGTCCACTTCGTGTAGCGCTTCCGGATGCTCACAAACTCGGCCATCGAGCGCTCCACCATCGGGACCGTTTCCGCCTCCGCTTCAAAATGCGCCTTCCGAAACTTCGTTTCCTGAAGCGCCGCCTCGAATCCCGAGTCCAAAGCCTTCCGCCCCAACTGCCGGTAAAGCATAAACTGGTCTGCTGAGACAAACAACGCGGAGCCGACGGTGTCAAAGCTCTCCGAACTCCCGTCGACGGGAAGGGTTCCCACGTTCACCTCCACCCCCAGAAGCTCCCTGAGACTGTTCTGATACTCGCGACGGTTGAGCCGCCGCATGGTGATGTTTCCGCCCTGGTCAGAGAGCGCCTTGCGCGCCACCACCATCGTCTGGGAGAGGCTTTCCAAAAAGTCCGCCTTGGCCTGGTTTGCAGGCTGCTTTGAGTCCTCCGGCGGCATGTCACCGGAGTTGAGTGCGTTTAGAATCTTCGCCCAGCCGTCTGCCCGTTGCAGCGTGTCGACCGAAAGCGAAACATCGTCGAGGCGCACCTTCCCCTTTTGTTTATCGGCGCCGTGACACTCGACACAGTACTCCTTAAAAAACTCACGCGTCTGGGGAGGCATCTGCGCGCTGTTTGTTTCCAGCGCATTTCCACTCGCTGCGGGTGCCAGAAAACACAGGGCCCCGGCTAAGCTTGTAAGAAGGTTGGTGCGAAGATTCATAACACGGCGGAAAGCCCCTCCAGAGGGACCTTTCAGACAGCGGACATGGTTTTGACAGGGCCCTTCATAATGCCGGGCGACCGCGCCTATTGCGACCGTTAAAACCGACGGCAAAGGCTCGGGATCCCGCAGGCTTGGCTTCCTCAAAGAGGAACCCGGAACTGAGACAAACCTCAGTCCTTGTCTGAACTACCTTCCGTCATCACGCGCCGGAACCGGACCTCCAGCACGCGGCGCCCGTCGGCCTTGGTGACGGTGACCTCAAAGGGCGGGATCTGCACCTGGTCGCCGACTGCCGGCAAGTTGCCGGCCAGGTGCGTCACAAAACCGCCGACGGTGCTCACATCTTCACTTTCCAAATCCAACCCCGCCAGATCCTTCAACTCGTAGAGGGCCAGCGAACCGTCCACCATGAATTCGTTGGCGTTGACCCGCTTAAACTCGGGCAGTTCGGTGTCAAACTCGTCCTGAATATCGCCCACAATCTCGGCCAGTACGTTGTCGAGCGTCACCACCCCGACCGTCCCGCCGTACTCGTCCACTACCAAGGCCAGATGGGCGTGCTTGGTGAGAAAAAACGTGAGCAACCGCTCCAAGGGCATCATCTCCGGCACGGGCAAAATATCGCGCTTGGCGCTCATGATCTCCGGGGTCGCAGCCCGCATCTGCAACAACAAGTCCTTGATGTGCACCAGCCCAATCGCGTTGTCCAAATGCCCCTCACACACCGGAAACCGCGTGTGTCGCGAGTCCACCGCCCGCTGCAGGTTTTCCTCGAAGGAGTCCTCGGTGTTGAGGAAAATGACCTCCTTGCGGGGTGTGGTGATGTCACGCACCACCCGCTTGCGCAGGTCCAAGGCATTGATGAGGATTTCCTTGCCTATAGGGGTCACCTGCCGGGCGTCCTCACTTTCCGCCAAAATCACCCGCAACTCCTCCTCAGAGTGTGCCAGTTCATGCTCCCCGACGGGCCGCACCCGCAGCACGCGGCGCAAAAACCAGCTCGCCGAGCCGTTGAGAAACCAAATAGCCGGCCGGAACAGCTGGTAGAAAAACGCAAGCGGCGCGCTCACCCACACGGTCGTGGGAACAGGCATGGAAATGGCGATCGACTTGGGAGCCAATTCCCCCAGCACGATGTGGAGGAACGTGATGGCTGCAAAAGCGCCTCCGACTGAAACAGCCTTCAAAACGCCCTCCGCCTTGATGCCCACCGCCACAAGCATCGGCCAGATGAGCTCGGCAAGCAGGGACTCCCCCACCCATCCCAGAGCCAAACTAGCGAGAGTGATCCCCAGTTGTGTCGCGGAAAGATAGGCCTCGAGGTTTTCGGTGACCTCGATGGCCTTCTGGACCCGCTTGTCTCCTGAGCCGCCAAGCGCCTCCAGCTGGCTGGAACGCACCTTGACGATCGCGAACTCCGAGGCGACGAAAAAGCCGTTCAAGCCCACAAGGAGCAGGATGCCGGTCAACTGCAAAAATACAGGGACCGCCTGGGTTGACAAGCCGGCTTCGGAGGACATGCCAGAATACAAAAAAGAACCGAGTCACAGGATGTTCCCGCGACTCGGAACTTAAAATTCTTTAATCAGTAGAGCCTACCAACTCGACTTGGTCACCCCGGGGATCAACCCGTGGGAGGCCAACTCGCGGAAGGCTATACGGGACAGCTTGAAGCGTCCGATGTAAGCGCGCTTGCGGCCCGACTGGAGGCAGCGCTTCGACATACGTACGGGACTTGCGTTGCGGGGAAGCAGGGAGAGGCCGATATAATCGCCTTTCGCCTTCAACTCTGCGCGCAGGTCAGCGTACTTGGCGACCGTAGCCGCCTTTTTCTTTTCACGTTCAATCCAACTCGTCTTGGCCATATAGATAACTGATGAGCGGTGGATAATACGCCTTCGCGTTGAACCGGCAACCTTTTTCTCCAACCACAGCACAGCCGGATGTAACTTTGCGCCGCAGTCAGTCACAGCCCAAGTAGGCAAAAGCGAGTCTCCCCGCTTTGGGAACTTCAAGAAAGCAGGAACCGCCACCAGATCCTCGTAGCAGGGCTTTTGTTGGCGAACAAACAAAGAGCTTGCTCAAGAAAGGATCAGGGGAAGCCCCTTGTAATCAGCGTGCCCTCGCCGAAACAGGTGCGCCAGAAACAGAAGTGCATCACAAATGTGGCGCAAATGTCACAAAATATCCTTGTGCCGCCAACTTCGCTTTGGCAGAGAAATGCGGAATGCGAAGCCATCAGGCCCCCCCGGGCCGGCTCCGCAACAAAACCAAAAAAAACACACCACCTATGACGAACAAATCCGTCGCACAGATCTGTGCATTCGCAGCCGTTGTCGCCCTCCCCACCCTCAGCTGGGCAGGCACCGCGTCAAAGCCCGCTCCCGCTCCTCAAAAACTGAGCGAAAGCGTCATCTCCGGAGACATCGGCGTCAGCGTCGTCACCGCGTACTACTACCGCGGCGTGATGACAGCCAACCACTCCTACAGCGTCCAGCCTTCGGCCAACCTCAACATCAAGGCCATCCAGGGTGACGACTTCTCCGCCACCGTAAATCTCGGCATCTGGAGTTCCCACTCCAAGCCAGGTGCAGCACAGGGCGCAAAGAATCCCCAAAACTGGACAGAGTTTGACTTCACCCCCGGTGTGACGCTCACCTTCGGAAAGATTTCCATCTCCGAGAGCCTTCACTTCTACGATTACCCGAATGGCCTGACCAGCGAGTCCTTCGAAGGTCTGAACTCGAAGATCTCCTTCGACGACTCCGACCTGCTCGGCGCGCTCGCCCTGCACCCCTCCCTCACCCACATGAAGGAGCTTTCCGGCAAGGCAGCTCTTGCCGTCAAGACGAATGGCGCTGAAACCGGCGGCAATTACTGGGAAGCCGCGGTGGCTCCCAGCGCCTCGGTCGGCCCTGTGACGGTCACTGTGCCCCTCACCGTGGGCTTCGGCTCCGGCAAGTTCTACAACAAGAATGGCTACGCCTACTTCGCTGCAGGACTCAACCTCGGCTACGCGCTCCCCATGCCCTCCAACTATGGCAAGTGGGTCGCCACCGCAGGTGCCACCTACTACAACACCGACAAGGAAGTCACTGGCAACAAGCAGGAAAACGACCTCGTCGGTTCCCTGGGCCTCGGCGTTGCTTTCTAGTCTGAAGTAGTTCTCCTTACCAGAAAGGGCAGTCCTCCGGGGCTGCCCTTTTTCTTTTGCCCACGCCCGGTGTCCCCGCC
>CANJYI010000144.1 GCA_947478975.1 Chthoniobacteraceae bacterium | reverse complement strand
GGGGCCGACGCTGACCGCTGTGTGAAAATCGCCACGGGAACCAATCTGCGCCCGGCCAGAGCCGTAGTAGCCGTGCTCGTCGTCGTAGAGCGCCGCTTCCATGAATGCCGCAAAGGTGAGGGGGCCTTCCCTTTGAATCCGGGTGATGAGCAGGGAGAGGAGCGGCGACATTTTGCGGGTGGGCCCAACAGGCCTACAGATGCCTAGTGCCCCCCGGCGTTGCGGGCAACCGTTCTTGTGCGGCCCGCGTGTTTGCCTCGCGGCGCACCCGCCGGTATGGTCCGCAGATGCTCCCTTGGTTTCAGAATCGGTTTCCCGTCTACCTCGCCCCCATGGCCGGGGTGACCGACTCCTTGTTTCGCGGGTACTGCAAGGAGTACGGCGCCGATGTGGTTGTCACCGAGTTTGTCGCCGCGGAGGGCATTTTTCGCAAAAACGCGAGAACTCTCGAATACCTTGCCTTTGGAGAGCAGGAGCGCCCCTTGGGGGTGCAGCTTTTTGGCGCTGATCCGGAGCATCTGGGGCGCGCCGCCCAGATGGTGCTCGAGTGGAAGCGCCCGGATTTCATCGACCTGAACTTTGGCTGTCCCGTCAACAAGGTTGTCTCCAAAAACGGCGGCTCCGCACTGTTGCGCGACTGTCCGCTGCTGGAACGGGTCGCTGGGGCGGTGGTGCGTGCGGTGGCGCCACATCCGGTGACCGCAAAAATCCGGATTGGGTGGGACAAAGCCTCCGTCAATGCGGTGCAAACCGCCCGCATTTTGGAGGACTGCGGGGTGCAGGCTTTGGCGGTGCACGGGCGGACCAAGGAGCAGGGGTACAGCGGGGAGGCGGATTGGGACGTGATTGCGGCGGTGGCCGCGGCCGTGCAGATCCCCGTAATCGGCAATGGCGACCTCGCTTCCGCCCAGGACGTGGCCCGGCGCCGCCGAGAGTCGGGGGTGGCGGGCGTGATGCTGGGGCGTTCTGCGATGAGCGCACCTTGGGTGTTTGGGGCGATCCGCTCCTATTTGGAGACTGGCGAATTGCTGCCGGAACCGGCTCTTGAGGCGCAATGGAGCCACATTGTGCGGCATTGTCGGGAGGCGGCGGTGCGTTCGGGGGCGGAGGGCATTACCATGCAGTTTATGCGTTCACGTTTGATGGCATACTCCCGCGGCATGGCGGAGGCTCGGGAATTGCGGATGCGTTTTTCCTCAATCGCCTCGCTCGGCGAATTGGAAGACCTCGCTGCGGGGCACATCCAGCGAAACACAGCCCAGCAGGCCGCCGTTTAGGCGGGCGGGTGCGATTCAGTGTGTTGGGAGCCGGATCCGGCCGGGGTATCCGGGGCAGGCTCGGGTGTCCGTATCTTAACACTCGACCTGCGTTTCTTCTTTCGTTTGAAATATATTCCAATGTGCACATCGAAAACAATGCGATGCGCGCCGGCGCTTCCCCCCGTCCTCTTCCGGCTGATATTCCTTGCGGTTGCTGTTCTAAGCGGCTCCGTATCCGACGCATTAAGCGAAAGTACGATGCCGCAGTGGCAGGCCAAGGCGCTGGCTGAATTTCCCTCCTTGGGGGTGCCAGGTTCGGCTTTCAATTCCCTCTTTCTAGAGCGGGTCAAGTTGCTCAGACAGAAAAACCCGAAGGTTTTACAGGACCCCAGCTGGCCCTACCGTCTCGCGCAGCAGGTGGCGGCTTCGCCCGAGTTGGTGCGTGCTTCGGAAATGCTGGATGCTAAGAACCGGGTCCCCGCCGAAGTCCCGCAGGCGGCAGCAAACTCCGGAGCGGCCAAAGCAACCCCGCCGCAAAGTGTGGCGGAGGTGGGCAACGTGGACAAAAGCGCTGCATTGGCGCAATTGTGCCTGCACGCGGTGGAGGCGGAGTTGGCCAGCGGAACCCTCAAAGAGGAGCGTGCAGCCTGGATTCAGGAGGGCAAGATTGCCCCCCGCCTTCGGGTCAGGGCCCTCAGCTCGGCCAAGGTGATCAGCGAGGCGGCCTACTCTGACGTTTTACAGCAGTTTTTGGAAAAGGTGCTCAAGGAGTCCGGCGACTTGGGCGAGGAGGAGCTCAATTGGGTCAAGGCGTTTTTGGCCGCCGCCGAATCCCACGCCGCTTTTGCCGGGTTGTTGGGGGTGTCAGAGATCCAACTGGTTTCGGGCCTGCTCGCAAAGGCGGACAGCCCGGGCTTTGCCCTCGACTGGCTTGGGGGCGGTCCCGGAGGGTTCGTCCCCCCGATGCAGATTCCCGCTACAAGGCGCCTTGAAATTCTGGAGAAGGTTCTGGCCGGGCAGTTCCAGCTTGGTGCGATGCACCTGTCCAAGGAGGCTTGTCAGGCGATGTGCTTCCGCATCAATTCGGAAGTGGCCGGAGGAGGATTCCTGCTGCTGGAGCGGATGTCCGTGAAGGATTTCCCGGAGAGCTGTTTGGTGAACGCAAACGCGCCCGCCAGCAAGTTCAGCCCGCTCAAGAAGGAGTGGGTGGCCTACATGAAAAGCCTGATCCAGATGCATGAGGATTTGAAGACGGGCAAGTTTGCGGCCTTTTCCACCTACTTTCCGGCGTGTGTGGGCACCGGAGGTTTTGAGCAGTTCGTGCTCTGGGCGAGTCTTCGCAAGGACTCTGCCAAGGAGAGCGCCCTATGGGTGGATTCGCTGGCGCCCGAACTTTACAAGCATACGGGAGTCCAAGCGCGTGAAGCGAGGCGCGTGCTGCCCGCGTTAAATTATGTCCTCAACCAGCAGGAGCTTGCAGAGGCACGGACTGCTGCGGTCTCCGCGCCGCCCCTGCCCAAGCCTGCTCCGGTGGTGGCGGCTCCAAAGCCCACCCCTGCGGCTGCCCCAAAGCCCACACCGGTGGTGGCTGCCCCGAAGCCCGCCCAGGCACCTGCCCCCACTCCCGCCAAGACCCCACCGCCGGTTCCGGCTGCAAAATAAGCGCCCGCTTTACCTCCCGCTCAGGGGCGAGGCCTTCAATCAGGTTCCGCTGTTTCGTCCAATTCGCCCTCCACGGCGAACGTTCTGACGGCCCTCCGCTCTGCGATCCGCAGCCCTTGTTCCAGAGCCGTATCCGGGCCGCTCGGGGATAGCACGGCTTCCTTTCGAAACCATGTTTCCTGTCTGCGCGCGTACTGTCGTGTGGCCTCTACAATTTTGAGGGTGGCGGCCTGTTCCGAGGCTTCCCCGGCCAGCACCGAGGCAACCTGCTCCAGTCCGATCACCTGCCGTGCAGTCGTCCCCAGCGAGGGAAGCGCAGCTTCCACCTCTGCGGCCACCCCCTGCGCAAACAACCCAGCCGCCCGAAGGGCGATTCGCTCGTGGAGCGTTTCCCTTGGGAGTGCCAGCCAGATTCCCGCGAGGGGCGCGTCCGGCTCAGACGGCGGGCGGAAGCTGGAAAAGGCTTTCCCCGTCAGCAGGCACACCTCCAACGCGCGGATCACCCTGCGCGGATTCTGCAAATCCACATTGCGCGCCGCCTCGGGATCCAGCGCGGCAAGCTCCGCACACAGTTCCTGCAGGGGGCGGGCTTCCAGTCGGGCACGCAACTCCGGATCCGGACTGGGCAGCCCCTTGGGCAGTCCCCGCAGAACGGTGCGCAGGTACAGGCCCGAGCCTCCCACAAGGATCGGTGGCCGTCCCTGCTTCCAGCAAAGGCGGATACGTTCCTTTGCAAGCCGCGCGTAGGTGGAGGCGTCCACGGATGCACTCAGCGGGATCTCTCCGAAGAGATGGTGGGGAACGAGCGCCCGTTGTGCTGGGGAAGGCTGGGCGGTGAGCACCGGCAGCCCTGCGTAAAGCTGGAAGGCATCGCCATTGATGACATCCCCGCCGAGCCGCTGGGCCAGAGAGATGGCAAGGCCTGTCTTGCCCGACGCGGTGGGGCCGCCGATGACCAGCGCAGGTTGCGCCAGGTCGGCGGTGCCGTCTTCGGCGGACGCGCCCATCTTAGCCCAGCCCCAGTCTCCGGATATTGAGTAGGACCCAGCCGATCAGCGAGGCCAGCAGAATGATCCCGCCAAAAACCAGCAGAGGCACGATCGAGGGGGAGCGTTCCCGGGGCGCCACAGCGTCCTCGGGGAGCGGGCCGTGCTGGGCGTTTTTCAGATACTGGTAGTCCTTCACGTGGATGGCGCTGTGGCCCTCCATCGAGCGGGTTTCCGAGGAGACGTCCACCCCAAGGTGCTTTCCGTACATGGTCAGAAAGCCGCGGGAATAGGCCATGCTCGGAAAGCCGGAATAGTCGTCCGCCTCGATGGCAGCGAGTTTTTCCGGCCGGATGCAGGTGGTTTGCGCGACGTCCTCGAGGGTCAGTCCCTTGGCGAGGCGCGCGTTGCGAAGTCTTGCTCCAATACTTTCAGACATGGCGTCAGGGACTCTCTTTTTCTGCAATTATACACCCTTTTGCGAGTTGTCGTCTCCGACACTCCTGCAAGGACGCGTTTTTTAAATGTGATCTAGGTCCACGAGAATCTCCCGCGGTTTGGCGCCTTCCCCGGGCCCCACGTAACCGCGGTCCTCAAGGATGTCCAGAATCCGGGCCGCCCGGGTGTACCCGAGACGCAGCCGGCGCTGGAACAGCGAGGTGCTCGCCTTCTTCTCCTGGCGCATCACTTCGATGCATTTCTCCACCAACTCCTGGTCCTCGTCGCTGACCTCTTCGCCGTCTTCGCCGCCCTCTCCCTGGATCCGGGAGTGAATCGCGTGGTCGAACGCCGGCGCACCCTGGTTTGCGGCGTATTCCACCAGCCGGTTGACCTCCTCGTCGGTGACAAGCACCCCTTGGGCACGCACCATGCGTCCGCTGCCCGGAGGCCGGTACAGCATGTCGCCCTGACCGAGCAGCTTCTCCGCCCCGTTCTCGTCCAGAATGACCCGCGAATCCAGTGCCGAGGCTACCTGGAAGGCCATCCGGCAGGGCACGTTCGCCTTGATCACCCCGGTGATCACGTCCGCCCGCGGCGTCTGGGTTGCGATGATCATGTGGATCCCGGCGGCCCGCGCTTTCTGGGTGATGCGCGCGATGGCGCTTTCCACGTCGGCCGGCGCGGTCTGCATCAAGTCGGCCAACTCGTCCACGATGATCACAATGTAGGACATCCGCTCTGGAATCTTGAGCTCGCTCTCCCTCGGAACCTTGACGGTCGTCATCCGGGTGATGCGCTCTTCCGAAGAAAGGGATTCGACAAGCGGCTCGGCGTCGGGATCCGCTTCCCCAGAGTGTTCCTCTGGATGGCTTTCGCTGCCGGTGAGCGCCTCATCCCCGTGCAAGTGTTCCTTTACGGACAGTCCTTCTGAATCGAAAGAGGCCGGCGCCGCGGAATCCAGCAGCGTGTCGGAAGGCAGCTCGACCGGGGCATCCGGGTCCAGCAAGGCGGCCGGCAGTTCCGTGGCGATCGGTTCGGCGGCCTTGGCGGCCTTTTTCAGCAAAGGGGCGGCGTGTGCGTCGAAAAGGTCGGGCTGCAGTTTGAGGCGCTCTTCGTCGAGTTCCTTCTGGGTCTTGGGCTTCGGCCTTGAGTTGAAGGCGCCGATGTTGCGCACGCCGGTTTTGGCGAAGATGGCGTAGCGCTTCTCCATTTCGTCGACGGCCCAGCGCAGCGCGAGAAGCACCTTCTTGGGATCCGTGACCACGGGAACCACAAGGTGGGGAAGGGCGTTGTACATCTGCATTTCGACCACCTTGGGGTCGATCATGATGAAGCGCAGCTGGTCCGGGGTGAACCGGTACAAAATCGAAGCAATGATTGCATTGATGCAAACGCTCTTGCCTGAACCGGTGGTGCCAGCCACCAGTCCGTGCGGCATCGCCGCCAGATCCGCCACAATCGTCTTGCCGTAAACGTCCTTCCCAAGGGCAATCGGGATGCGCGCCTTGGTGTTGATGAAGTCGTCGCTCTCGAAAAGTTCCCGGAGCGTGACCTTCTGCTTCTTGGAGTTGGCAATTTCGATGCCCACCGTGTCCTTCCCAGGAATGGGCGCCAGAATGTTGATCCGCTCCGCGCGGGTGGCGCGCGCCAGGTCGCGTTCCAGAGCGAGAATCCGGTCCACCCGCACACCCTTGGCCGGGTAGACTTCGTACCGGGTGATGGTCGGGCCGCGCGTGATGTCGCCTGCCGATACCTCGATGCCAAACTGGCCCAGCGTTTCGATGACCACCTCCTGCAGCGCCCGCAACTCCGCCGGATCCACGGCCTCCCGGCTGCTCAAGTCCACGGCGTCCAAAAGGTCGATCGGCGGCAGTTCGTACCCCTCGCAGTCCACGGGCGAGAGCAGGTTCATGTCCTTTTCCTTGCGCGGATCCTTCGGGCGGGGCGGCGGCGGTGCGGTGCCGTCGATGATCTGAGGTGCGGGCCGCACGGGCTCGGCCGCCGGCGCCGGCGGTGCGCTTTCAGGCTCGGCAGCCGTGTCCAAACCGGGGCTTGCCATAGGGACTGCTGCTTTGAGCAACAGCACGGCGTCCGCTGCGCTATCTTGGTGGGACGTGGCTGGTTCGGCGCTTCCGTCCTTGAGAAGGGAGACTTCCCGTGTCTTACGGCGTTCGTTTGCCGGGGCCTTTGATGGCTCTGTAAGTCCGGCCGGCGAAAAGCGGTCCGCAGACATCTCCATTTCAGCCTGGCGCAGGGCCTTGGCTTCAGCCCGCGCTTCCATCCACTGCAGGAAGACTTCACGCGCCTTGGGCGGGAGGGTGAGCAGGATTGCGAGCACCTCGGTGGGTGCAATCCCCGTCATGTATAGAATGCTCGAGAGATAGATGACGCCGAGGATCAAAAAGGCGCCCACGGGACCAAGCGTCTCCCTGAGCACGGTATCGCCAAAAAACTTGCCCACCCAGCCGCCCTCGCCCGAAATCCCGAGCCTCTGTGCATCGATAAGGGGAACGTTTAAGAGCTGTGCCAGACAGGCGCCTGAAAGGACAAAGGAAACGCTCCAGAGTGCGCGGCGGCTGAGCGCGGCGCCCGGGAGGATCAGCTTGGCCGAGCCGTACCCAAGGAGCATTGCACACAGCAGATAGGCGGCGCTGCCCAGTGCGGTGTAGGTCAGCACCGCAATCATGGCCCCCAGCGTCCCCAGGAAGTTGAGGGTGTGTGGGGAGGGGCGGGCGGTGCCGGAGCGCAGGGGGAACCAGCCGGGGACGTCCTGC
>CANJYI010000143.1 GCA_947478975.1 Chthoniobacteraceae bacterium | reverse complement strand
GACATCCGCGAGGGAAAGCTCATCGTGGTCACCGATGACGCAGACCGCGAAAACGAAGGGGATCTGGTGCTGGCGGCCGACAAGGTGACCCCCGAGGCGGTCAACTTCATGGCCATGTACGGGCGGGGCCTCATTTGCGTGCCCATTTTGGAGGAGCGTGCCGACGCCCTCGGCCTGGAGCGCATGGTCGCGCGCAACCGGGAGAGCCACAAAACGGACTTCACCGTATCGGTCGACGCCGCCGAAGGCATCAGCACCGGCATTTCCGCCGCGGACCGGTCGCGCACCATCGCGCTCCTTGCCGATCCCTCCACGACCGCCGAGGACCTCGTGCAACCGGGCCATATTTTTCCGCTTCGGGCCAAGCCGGGTGGCGTCCTGCGCCGGGCCGGGCATACGGAGGCCTCGGTCGACCTTGCCCGCCTTGCCGGGCTTACCCCCGCCGGAGTGCTTTGCGAAATCCTCAACCCGGACGGCACCATGGCCCGCCTTCCTGAGCTGATTCAGTTCAAGGAAACCCATGGGTTGAAAATGTGCAGCATCGCCGACCTCATCGCCTACCGGCGCACGCAGGAAAAGCTGGTGCAGCGGGAGCAGGTCGTCCAGATGCCGACGGACTTTGGCGATTTCGAGCTGCACCTGTACCGGAACATGCTGGATGGGGAGCACCACCTTGCCCTGGTCAAGGGCGATCCCTCCAAGGCGGAGGCGCCCTTGGTGCGCGTTCACAGCGAGTGCCTTACAGGGGACGTCTTCGGCTCGCGCCGCTGCGACTGCGGCTCGCAGCTGCACGCCGCCATGGAAATGATCGAGGCGGAGGGCTGCGGGATCGTCCTGTACATGCGCCGGCACGAGGGGCGCGGCATCGGACTGCCCGCCAAAATCCACGCCTACAAGCTGCAGGAGGGCGGCTTGGACACGGTGGAAGCCAACCTGCGCCTCGGTTTCCCCGCCGAGCTGCGGGACTACGGCGTGGGCGCACAGATTTTGGTGGATCTGGGCATCCGGAAGATGCGTTTTCTCACCAACAATCCCAAGAAGGTCATCGGCCTGGAGGGCTACGGACTGGAGATCGTCGAGCGTGTTCCCATCGCGACGGAGCCGAACCCGCACAACGCGCAGTATCTTGCGACCAAAAAACTTAAGATGGGCCACCTCTTGTAGGTGTCGCGGGGATTTTCCTCTTCAAGGGCGCCTGCGTGGCGTCTGGAAACAAGGATGGTGGGCAGAGCAGGATTCGAACCTGCGAAGGCGTAAGCCAGCGGATTTACAGTCCGCCCCGTTTGGCCACTTCGGTATCTACCCTTTCTCACCCGAGCGAGGGGCGCCAACACTACACAAGGTGTCAGGCAGGGTGCAAGGGGATTTCGGCGCGGAACCATGCGCGTGGCGGCGGTGGAGGGCCCGTACGGTCAGGTTCCAAGGGGTATGCTTGATGCTCCTTTGCGCTAAGCTCCTGCCAAGGTGTAGATTCGGGCTCGTCGAGTATTCCGGTGTCCCCGGTTTGGGGCGGATCTGCGGACACATTTCCCTTTGCGGGAGCTTGGATCTCCCTCCAATCGCTGAACGCGAAAAAGCCGCCCGGGAGCTTGCCCGGACGGCTTCTCAAACTGAAATCGAGGAGGATCCCCGACTACTTCTGCTTTGCGGGACGGCCGCGACGGGCTGCAACCTTGGCAGGCGCCTTCACCGCTTTTGCCGCCTTGGCAACCTTGGCCGACTTAGCGGGTTTGGCCACCTTGGCAACCTTGGCAACCTTGGTTGCTTTCTTTGCCTTGGCGGGGGCGGAGTGCCCTCCTGCGCGCTTTTCCTCGATCGCTGCCTGCGCGGCAGCAAGCCGTGCCACCGGCACGCGGAAGGGCGAGCAACTCACGTAGTTCAAGCCGACGCGGTGGAAGAACTTCACCGAATCAGGATCGCCGCCGTGTTCGCCGCAGATGCCGAGCTTGATGTCGGGACGCGTGGCGCGGCCCTTTTCAATGGCGATCTTGACGAGTTGGCCGACGCCTTCCTGGTCGAGGCTGGCGAAGGGGTTCTTGGAGAACACTTCGCTTTCCACATACGGATTCAGGAAGCTGCCCATGTCGTCACGGCTGATCCCCAACGCGGTCTGCGTCAGATCGTTCGTGCCGAAGCTGAAGAACTCCGCCGTGTGAGCGATTTCGTCAGCAGTGAGGGCGCCACGGGGCACTTCGATCATCGTCCCAACCTGGTAGTTGATCTTCACCTTCTTTTCCTTCTGCACTTCGGTGGCCACGCGCCGGACGATCTCCACCTGGAGATCCAGTTCGCGCTTGAAGCCCACCAGCGGGATCATCACCTCGGGCTTCACCTTGATGCCCTTTTTCTGCACTTCGGCGGCCGCCTCAAAGATGGCGCGCGCCTGGGTTTCAGTGATTTCAGGATAGGCGATGCCCAGTCGGCAACCGCGGTGGCCCAGCATCGGGTTGGATTCGTGCAGGGCGGCGACGCGGTCGGCGACCTTTTTCACGGACAGACCGAGCTTGGCAGCGAGGTCGGCCTGCGCGGCTGCGTCATGCGGAACGAACTCATGAAGCGGCGGATCGAGCAGACGGATGGTGGCCGGATGACCCTTGAGCGCCTTGAAGATGCCGATGAAGTCCTGCCGCTGGAAGGGCAGGATCTTGGCGAGCGCCTTCTTCCGGGCTTCCTTGGTGTCGGCCAGGATCATTTCGCGGACGGCGTCAATGCGGTCGCCCTCGAAGAACATGTGCTCGGTGCGGGTCAGGCCGATGCCGTTCGCCCCGAAGGCGATGGCGTTTGCGGTCTGCTCGGGTGTGTCTGCGTTGGTGCGGACGTCGAGGCGGGTGGCCTGCGAGCACCACTTCATGAGCAGCTGGAAGTTTTTGAACTTCTCGGTCTTCTGAGCGCGCTTGTCGCCCTTGATCGTGCCGGTGATGATTTCGCTCGGCGCGGTCTTGAGCTGGCCGCCGTAGACGGTGCCGCTGGTCCCGTCGATGGACAGGTAGTCACCTTCCTTGAAGACCTTCCCGGAGATGGTCACCGTTTTGCGGTCGTAATCAATGAGCACGTCGCTGGCGCCGCAGATGCACACCTTGCCCATCTGACGGGCGACGAGTGCCGCGTGGGAGGAGACGCCGCCCTTGGCGGTGAGAATCCCCTCGGCCGCGATCATGCCGCGCAAGTCTTCAGGCGAAGTCTCGTTGCGGACGAGCAGCACGTGTTCCTTGCCTTCGTAGGCGGCCAGGGCGGCGCGGTCGGCGTTGAGGTAGATCTTGCCCGAAGCTGCCCCCGGACCGGCGGGCAAACCCTTGGCAAGCACCTTGGCCTTCTTGACCTCGGCGGGGTCAAAGATGGGCGCCAGCAACTGGTCGAGCTGGTCGGCGGGGTTGCGCAGCACTGCGGTTTCCCAGTCGATGAGCTTCTCCTTGAACATGTCCACGGAGAACTTCAGTGCAGCGGCGGCGGTACGCTTGCCGTTGCGGGTCTGGAGCATGAACAGCTTGCCTTCCTGGATGGTGAACTCGACGTCCTGCACGTCCTTGAAGTGCTTTTCCAGGATCGCGCGGACCTTCATCAACTCGGCGAAGGCCTTCGGCATTTCCTTCTTGAGACGGGCCACGGGCTCAGGAGTGCGGACCCCTGCAACCACGTCTTCGCCCTGGGCGTTCATGAGGAACTCGCCGTAGAACTCGTCCTCGCCGTTGGCGGGATTGCGGGTGAAGGCCACGCCGGAACCGGAGGTCGGCCCCGTGTTTCCGTAGACCATCGCCTGCACGTTGACGGCCGTGCCCCAGGCGGCGGGGATGTTGTACTTGCGGCGGTAGACGATCGCGCGGTCGTTCATCCAGGAACCGAAAACGGCTCCGACTGCGCCCTGCAACTGGTCGTAAACGGAGGCGGGGAAGGTTTTTCCGGTGCGGTCCTTGACGAGCTTCTTGAAGCGCTTGACGATTTCCTGCTGGTCTTCAGCGGTTAGTTCGCTGTCGACGATTTCCTTGTGGTAACGCTCGTGCTTGAACTCCTCGATGACGACTTCGAAGGGTTCGTGGTCTTCGCCTTCGCGCTTCTGCACGCCCAGCACCACGTCGCCGTACATCTGCACGAAGCGGCGGTAGCAGTCCCACGCAAAACGCTCGTTGTTGGTCGCGGCGGCGAGAGAAAGGACGGTTTCGTCGTTGAGGCCGAGGTTGAGGATCGTGTCCATCATCCCGGGCATCGAGTCGCGCGCTCCGGAACGGACGGCGACGAGCAGCGGCATGTTTTTGTTGTCGCCGAACTTGCAGCCCATGATCCGCTCCATGTTTTGGACGCCGGCTTCAACCTGCGCTTGGAGGACGGACGGATAGGTGCGGGCGTGGTCGTAGAAATAGGTGCAGACCTCGGTGGAGATCGTGAACCCGGGAGGCACGGGAAGACCGATGCGGGTCATTTCCGCCAGGTTGGCGCCCTTGCCGCCTAGGAGGGCTTTCTGGGAACCGTCCCCGTCGGCCTTGTTGGCGCCCCAGGTGTAAACGTATTTTGGAGCACGCCCGATGGGGGCGTTCGCGGGGCGCTTGGGTGCGCTTTTCGCGGCGGACTTCGCTGGCTTGGCGGCAGCACGCTTGGCGGCTGGCTTCACGGATTTTTTGGTTTTTGGCATGGGTATAGGAGTTCGATAAATCGGCGGCTTTTGGGAAAACGAAACGGCCCGGCTACTCGGCACAAACGCCAGATTCGATCCGCAAAAAGGTGCGTCTAATCAAAACAAGCTGTTGGCTCTGCCACAAAGACTGTTTCGTGTCCACATCTTCACTTCGATAATGGCCGGGAAATGTAGAAAAGTTTTATTTTCCCGCACCGCAACCGGTGGACAGTTGCCTTGGTTTTTTTTAGGTTTAACCGCGGGTGAGGTTGCCGAGTCTCCACCACCCGCACCACAACCGCCCCCGCCGACCATGAGTTTTCCGGCTTCTTCAAAGCTCGTCCAACACCCCGCCCTGCAAAGCTATCCGCCCATGAAACTTTCAACCTCCAAAGCGCTCCGCCCGCTTTGCGCCGCTCTTTCCCTGGTTCTTCTTTCCGGATGTTCCGTGTTCATGGCGGCAAACCAGCCGGACAAAAAAGACCTCTCGGTTCTGACGGCCGGGACGCCGCGCGCCCGGTTGCTCGAGGAATTTGGCCAGCCCGTTTCCAGCCGCCTGCAGGGGGAGAAGCGCATCGACCTGTTTTCCTTCGTCCAGGGCTACAGCAAGGAGGCCAAGGTCGGGCGCGCCTTTGGTCACGGCGTGGGTGACATCGCCACGGGCGGCTTGTGGGAATTCGCGGGCACCTCCGCAGAGACGGTGTTCGACGGCAGGAAGCTTTCGTTTGAAGTGACCTACAACCGCTCGGACTTTGTGGAGCGCGTCGTGCGTCTGAGCGAGTAACGCCGCGAAAGGGCGAGGGAGCTTGCCTCCGACAGTCTGCTCGTTTCCCCTTAACCGCCGGCCCCTGCTTCCGGCAGCACGCGGAGCAGGCGGAAGTTGACCACGTTGGTTTCCCCTTTCAGCCCCCACTCCCGACTGGGCTCCGGCTGCCACAACCGCTCCGCCAAAGCCCCTTCGGGAGGCTCGCAGCCAAGAATCCGGGATGCGTTTTCCACGGCACGCGCGCTGTCGCTCGCAACCACGGTGCGCACCCTGCGTGCGCTCAAAATCTCGCGCGCCACGATCGGATCGGTGCTCAGAAAAAAACGGGCCGAGTCGACGATTCCCTCGATGCCCTCGTGGCCACTCCCAGCCACCGCCGGTTGGCCCGACCAATAGGCGAGTGCCGGCGACAGCCACCAGACCGCGATAAACGGCTCAACTTCGGCGGAACGCATCCGCTCTGCGGCAAGGCGCGCATTGATCAACTCCGAGCGGTCCAAGTGCCGCCGCGCCCGGGTTGGGGCATCCGGCAAAAGCCGGGCGGTCCATTCCAGCCCCAGGGGGACAAACGCCAGCAAGAAGGCCAGCGCGACCGCGGGAGAGGAACCCGCCCGGGAGAGGGCGTGTGGCAGAGAGAGGGCAAGCAACAGCCCCCAATAGGGCGCCCACCGCAGCTGCCACAGGCTGAGGGCTGTGCCTAGAACCAGCAGGAGCAGCCAGCCCCAAGCCCCCGGCTCCCTCTGGCGGGCCGCGAGCCACAGTCCAAAGGGCGCGCAGACCCAAAGATGGCTCCCCCAGCCCGAGAGCACGGACAGATCTTCAATATGGCCCAACTCTCCGATGGTGCCCGCCCATCGCTGTAGGAGCTCCAGCGATGCCCCCCCGGGAAGCACCAGCTGGAGGCCGTCGATCCACCAGCCAGCCCAAAGGGGAAGCGCCAGGGCGACAACCCAGTGCACGCGGGCCCGGTTTCCCCATGCCTTGCGCCAAAAACAGGCGCCTGCCGCCAGCACCCCGCCCAAAAGCACCAGCGGTTCGTATAGGGAAACCCAGAGGGCCAGCCCGAAACAGAGCCCCCCCGCCCAGGCCCAGCCCAAGGCGGGTCGGTGCAGCAGCCTTTGCTCGGCGGCCAACCCCACTGCCAGCAGCAGCACCAGCAGGGACTGGTGGTCCGGCCTCCCAAAGACGCTCGCATGCACCAGCGGCGGACTCACCGCGACGAGCAACGGTGCCACCCACCACCAGAAAGGCCTCGACCCGTCTTGCAACCGGAAGCCCCGTGCCCAAGTCCAAACAAAGAGCCCGAGTCCCAAACCCAAAAGCGGCGAAACCATTGCGCCCGCAAGATCCAGGGAGGATTCCGAGAGCGCTCCCAGCCGCCCGAAGCGGGGCCAGCCCCAATGCAGCACCCGCTCCAGCGCGGCAATCAGGTAGTCCAGTGGGGCAGTGGCGTGGGACTGGACGCCTTCGGGCCAGTTCTCAAAAAACTGCTGCCGCACGGCCTTGCCCGGCTCTGCCAAAACCATCCGAACGCGGCTCAGGCGCGAATAGCAGTCCGCATCCACAAAATAAAAATGCCCGCCCACCAGCACGGTGGTCAGGTTGTGAAGGCGGAGTGCGACGCCGACCAACAGCAGAAGCAGCCCTCCACCCCAGAGGCATAGCCGTTCTTCCAGCCGCGACGGGGCGCGGGGCGAGTCAGCTCCGGCAGCGGGCGGAGCGTTCACCGGTTGGCTTCGACGTTCTGGCGCAGAAAATCGAGCACGTCCTTGAACTTTGACTCGTTCTCAGGATTGACGGCGACGACCGCCTCGTGAGCCTCCAGCATGGTCAG
>CANJYI010000142.1 GCA_947478975.1 Chthoniobacteraceae bacterium | reverse complement strand
TGTAAGCACGCACTCCCGCAGAGGGCGCACCGGAGAGGGCGGGGGCTTCCACATAAACGACGCGGCCCGACACGGACCCTGTTCTGGAGACGGTCGCGGTGAGAAGCCCGCGCGCATGAGCTCCGTCGGCCAAAGTCGCGGAACTGTTGCCATCCTGGAGAAGCGCCGTGTACGTGCCTGCGGCTTCGGTCCATGCGCGCAGGGCGACGCTGAACGAGCGGGTCTGGGCCGTTGCTGTGCTTCCGTCGGGATAGGAGCGGGAGAATTGGACGGCGTACGCGAGGCTGGAATCGGTAAGTGTTTGCAGCGGCAGATGCAAAATGCCGGTGGAAGGCACCACTCCTCCGACCCCAACCGCGGCGCTCACCCCGGCCGTTGTGGTTCCCACAAGAGTGTAGCGGGTCTGCACCGCGTCACTTTCATTTGCAGTCGTCGAAACCGTGAGGAAGGCGGCGGAGCCCTTCACGATTTTGACGTCGAAGGGTTGGTTGAGGATGGAGAGGTTCACAGGCAAGCTCGCCGACAAAGTCTCAATTTGAGCGAGGAACCCTGCGGCGAGCGTCTCCGTGGGAGACGAGGCAATGCCGATAATCCCGCCCAGACTTCCATCGTTGCTGTAACTGGCGCTCGCGGAGTGCCCACCACCTGCGTTTAGTACGTCACAGGGAACGGAGTAGTTGGCGCTGCTGCCCCCGGCGAAAAGGGTGCCGGCTTTCAGACCAACACACAGGATTAAGCCCGTCAGGCGAATGGCAGGAGAGAGCCATTTTTTGGCAAGGTGACGAGGCGGGTTCATCGGCTGGGAGGTGCGCGGCTCAGAACGCGACGGTCATACCTACGTGGAATTGGAGCAGGTTACGCTCCCTGTGGGTGGAGTTGCCGAGCAACTGGTTGGTGTCGAGCAGCCCGGCATTCACCAAGCGATAATACTGGGTGGCGGCGTAAACACTCGAGGTGGAGCGCGCAGTGGAGAGTGCGCGTACGGGAAAACTCACCTTCAGGGCGGAACTTGCAAATGCGAGACCGCCGTCGGCGGAAGTGCCATCGGAATGCTGGTAAAAGCCGTCGGGTACCACCGCGGCAAATACGGGCAGCTCGAGCTTGAGGCCGTTCCGAAACAGATGCGCGGGAGCAACGCCGCACTTGAACATCTGACTCAATCCCGGCTGCTCGCCGGGAAATCCCAGACTGATCCGCCCCTCCGTCTGGCGACGCAGTTCCACGAAGGGATGCAGCGCGTAAAGTTTCAGCCAGCGGGAGTCATCGAGACTTAGCGAAAGAGCAAGATCCCAGGCGGTGGGAAAGGACCGTGTCTGGCTGAGGTAGGAGGAGTAAAAGACACTCAGCTTCCAATCACGCGCTGCGGTGAAGGTCAGCCCGCCGTAGGCATCCACTTCGCGGGTATGCCCCGGATTCAGTCCGCCCCGGTGTGAATGCCAGGAACTCCAGGCGCCTCCGGTCAGAAGTACTTCACTGATCCAAGAGGTTCGATGGGCGTACAGGTAGGTGCTCAGCAGCAGCTGCGGCTGTAACATGACCCCCTGTTTCTCAAGGTTTAGCCCGTAGATGGTGATGTACTGGTTGGTGCAGTTTAGGTTGAAGAGACCGTGCAACTCAAACGCCGGAGGGGAGGCCAGCACGGGGGCCCAGTACGCCTGCTCGACAAAGGGCGTTCCCAGCGGAGGGTATGCCATCGTGCGTGGGGGCGCGGCGTGTGAGTCGACCTCCTCCGTGCGGACGTGCACCGGGGGAGACTGCGCTTCGCGGAGCGCAACCGGCGCGGACTCCTCCGCGCAAAGGCCGGTGGCCACCAGATTGAAGAGGAAAAGCGGAGCGGCTCGTTTCACGAAGCGAAAGGTTGATAGTGAACCAGCTCCGCGAGAAATGTCCGGTCGTTGCACAACCTGACCGCCACACGCACCACGCCCTGTCGGGGCTGCAAACTGCACGCCACTTCCCTTGGAGACTGGCTCGGCGGATGGTCCATAGCGGCCTCTGCGAGCACCGAAAAGCCGCCCGGCTCGTTTCCAAAACGGTAGCGGTAAGGCAGCAAAAAAGGGCCGAAAAAGGGCTCACCAAGATCGCACAACCAGCGCAAAACCTGCGGGCGAAACGGGACGCTGCTGATCTGATCCAGCCAACCCACGCCCTCATCGCTGATGCACGGCACGCGCGCCAAGCCCGCCGCCAGCCACGCCAGCACGCTTTGGCTCGGACCGCTAAACTCCGTACAAAAGAACACCCCGTCGCTCACAAACGCCGTCAAGTGGGCGGCGTACCGGTTGGAACGCAGACGGAACCTGCCCGCCTCGTCGAAATCCAAACGCAGACTTTCCTCGTGTGACTGACCCTTCTCGCCGGTGATCCGGTAACGGTACTCGCCGGGAAGCCACCCCTGGAAAAGTTCCCGCAGCGCAGTGTTTGAAGTGGAGGGGCGCACGACGGCCCTGCCCTCGGGAACACCGGACGTGCGGAAAAGGGGCCTCTCGCCCGGGGTCTCTTCAATGAAATGCTTGAGGCAGAAGGGAAGCGTGGGCGCACCGAGGAAGCCGTTCACCTGCATGTTCAGGTGAAGATGCGGCACCGGAGAACGCCCGCTGTTGCCGCAATACCCCAACAACTGTCCGCGCTCCACCACCTGCCCCGCGGAGACCAGCACGCCGTCTTGTTTGAAGTGGGCCAGCAGCACATACCAGCCGGCTTCCGCGTGAAGCACGACGCAGTTTCCCCAGTTTTGATCGGGATTGTTCTGGCCGGGTTGGTTGTCGGGAATGCCCGCCTCTGTGTAGACAACGAGCCCGCCGGTGGGGGCCAGGACTGGGGTGTTGAACACGGGGTAGTCGGAAAGCTCCGCCCCCGAGCCCGTGTGCCGTCCGCCCTCAGCGCCGCCTTCGAAGTCCAGCGCATGCTGCCATTTGCCGCGATGGGTGAGTTTGCCCGAAAACCCCTGGGTGACGACCCTAGCTTCGTCGAAGGGCACGCACAGGGCCGGGGTGTTCACGTCTGGGAAGCGCCTCGAGTGGAGGAGCACTTGGCGGGCGGTGGATTCCGGAAGCAACCCGGGTGTGGGAGAAGGCACCAAGCCACCCGCCTTGAGCCGTTGACGCAGGGCGTAAAGCACCACGAGCACCACTGCATTGTAAGGCAGGGCGCTGGCCGGGAGGTGAAAATTGAGAAGCCCCGACGCCAGCGCCACGCCCAGAATTGCGGTGCAAACCGAGGCCAAAAGCGCCAGAAGCACGCTGGAGAAAGACGTCACAAAATAGCTGGATCCCAGGGCGATCCCGCACAGCAGCAGATTAAAACCGCCCACCATTTGAAGCGCGTTGGCTGGCAGGCCGAGCGTTTGCAGCGCAAAGAGTCCGGCGGCAAAGGCCCCGGATGCCACCAGTGTTGTCAGCGGTGAGAGCAGCGCCAAGGCAACCAAAAGCAGCAGGCCCGGCAAGGGTTGGGATTGAAAGAAAATGGAGCCGAAACTCTGGCAAAGCGCTTTGAAAAAGGAAGCCTCGTAGGGCTGGAAGGGAAACGTCAAAAGCCCGTCCAGGGGCATGGGAGGAGGGATGGGAGCCCCATAGAGGTGGTGCACCGCCAGATAAACGGCGTAGCTGACCGCCACCGAAGGCAGGCTGTGAGCGGACAAGCCGAAATGCCAGCCCACCCAGGCTTCCAGCATCGCCGAGACAAAAAAACCGCCCAACACCGCCGCACTCCAAAGCAGCGCGAGCACGGGGGCCGGGAACGCATGGCAATAGTCCAACCACCCCACAGAAAGCCCCACCAACAGGGGGTTGAACACCATAAACCCGTTACGCAAATGCGAGCGGTCGTACCCCAAAACCCACCCCAGTGCCACCGCCGCAACCGCCGCGCCCAACCCGCACAGGCCAATTCCCGGTGAGAACAAAGTCAGCGCGAGCACCCACCAGCCCAGTCGCGCATCCCCCGAAAAGAACAGCAGCGCGTAAGCCCTGGGCACGCCTCTTAGCAAGGCGTCGCCAAAGGAGGTCGCCGCGGGAGCTTCCTTTTCGGGGATGAAAATCATGGAAAAGTGAAGGCCGAACCCTTTATTCCGGATTTTGGAGGTGGCTGGGAACGACCTCCATTTCCTGGACATATTCCAGATTTTCGCGGCGGCGAATGAGGTGCACCTGCCCTCCGGGCCCGGTCATGACGACGGCGGGCCGGTAGGTGATGAACTGCATGGACTGGGTCTGGTTGTAGGCGCCAACGGGGTGCATGACCACCTGGTCGCCCGTAGTCAGGCCGGGGAGGGGGGCGTCCTCTCGCAGCACATCGATGTTCATGCACAGGCAGCCGAAAACGGTCGTGGGCGTGGGAGCGTCCAGACAGGGACGCACCGGCAGGATCCTCGGCTGATACCAGGTGGTTGTGTACATCAGGTTGATGCCCGCATCGAGCACCAGCGCGTTTTGAGAAGGTGCGCCCGCCACCGTGGCCGGGCCATTCTTTCCGAAGGCTGCGAGCGCCGTTGCCACAGGGTCGTGGAGCGTGCGCCTTTTGACGGCCACCACCGTGCTGATGAGGTACCCGGCGTCATCGACCAAGGCGCGGCCGGTTTCCAGGTAGAGTTTTGGCAGGGTCCGGCCCTGGGGCCATTCCGCAGTGATGGTATCACAAATGGCCTCGGCATACCGGTCCATGGAGGGGGTGGCTTGTTCGGGCGGCAAATACTGAAAGTGCAGCCGCGCGTGACTGGCAAAGCCTCCACCCATGTTCAGGTAGCGGATCGGGCCGGCGCCCATGGCTTCCGCATTCAGGGCGAGCGCCACCATTTTCTTTGCAGCGATGCGGTACCACTCCGGTTCGAGAATGAAGGTGCCGATGTGGCAGTGCAACCCGACCAGACGCAACTGCGGCATGGCCAGAATCCGGCGCACCACCTGCTGCAGTTCGCCGTCATCGCCACTGAAGCCAAACTTGGACCACACCGTTTGCACTCCCGTGCTCAGGTGCACACGCAGCGCGATGGGCAGCGGTTCGGTGCGTCCCTTGGTGATCTCCCCGAGATGCAACAGTTCGTCGATGTTGTCGACCTGGAGCATCGCCCCCTCGGCGATGGCGCGCTCCACGTCGGCCTTTTCCTTGTGGGGGCCGTTGAAGATGATGTTGTGCCCTTCGATCCCGTTGTGCCGGGCCTTTTCGTATTCAAAGCCGGAAACAACCTCGGCTATGGCGCCTTCCTGGTGAAACACGCGGCAGATCGCGTTGAGGTAGTTTGTTTTGTAGCTCCAGGCAAACTGGACGTCGGGATAACGCCTGGAAAAGGCGCGGTGCGCAGCGCGGTAGGCGTCGCGCAGCGCGGTTTCGGAAAACACAAAGAGGGGGCTGCCGTGCTCCCGGGTGAGTTCCGGAACGCTGATCCCGTCGATGTCCGGACAGGAGGGGGAGGTGCCCAAGCGGAAGGGATTAACCGGCCCCTGGTTGAGCCGACTCAAAGTGGGGCGGATGTAGGGCAGGCGGAGGGTGGGCGTCATAAAGTTTGGAGGAGGGCGGCTGGTACTACGCGTAGGTGCCTGCGAGCTCGGCGATTTGGTTCACATGGCCGTGCACCTCAATCTGGTGGCGCAGGTAAAAGTGACCGGCGGGACAGGTCGGCAGGGAGGCGGGCCAAACGCCATCCAACAGGCGCCGCACCAGAGCCCCCGCAAAGTTGGCCCCGCACTGGGAGGGGAAATCCACCCAGGCAGGGAAGCGGGGGTTGATCTCGATGAGGAAATATTCTCCGCGTTTTTCGTCGAGAATGAGCTCCACTTCAAAGGGGCCGTTCCACTTTAGCTCGCGGACCAGCCTTTCACACAAATCAGTGAGGCGCGGGTCGTTGATGGTGATGCCCCCCAAACCCTTGCCTTTGTCGCTGAGAATGGTCTTGCGGATACAGCACAGCCCCACGAGCCCACCCTTTCCGTCCCCCAGTCCCAGTGCATTGAACTCCGGCCCGTCCACGCACTTTTGCAAGATCACGGGGGCGCCCCATTCAGCAGCTAGCCTGCTCACAGCCGCAGCCAGTTCCCCCTCGTGCTGCACCTTTTTTGCATCGTAATACTGGCCCTTGACCATCAGGGGAAACTCCAGCCCCCGTGACACCGCATAGGCTCCGCTCAGGTCGTAAATGGGCTGGGTATCGGGCACGGCCACGTCGCAGAGGTTCGCCAGTTCTGTGAGATTCGCCTTCGATCGCCGCTGGAGCGTCAGTTTGTCCGGGAGCACGCAGCGCAGCCCGCGCCGGGTAATTTCCTCCTCCAAATGCACGAGCAGTTCGATCTCGGCATCCAGGGTTGGAATCAAAATATCCGCCGGTGAAAGAGCCAAAATTTCGTCCAACCGTCGAAAGTAGGCCTGCGCTCCGCTGGTGGGGTAGGGCATTGCATACACCTGATCTGGCCCGTCGACCATGTAGATGCCGCTTTCCATCGCGTCGTACACCAGTCCGATGATGAACGCTCCGGGAAACTGCGCGCGTATGCTTTTGATCAGGCCTGCGCCGGGCTGCGGGTTTTCACCACGATGCAGTCCGCTCAGAATAAGGCGGGGAGGGTTCATTCGGAAATCCAGCCGACTTGTTTCACCGACAACAGAAAGTCGGCGAGATCCCGCGAGGCGGTATTGGGCTCGACCTCAAACTCCTCGATCACGTGTTCCAGAATCTTCTCGTGCCCGGTGTCCTGCTGCAGCAGGCGCACGATGCGGAGCCCGGTGGTGCTCAGCTGAAAGGTTTCGCCGCTGGTGGGATCGAACGCAAAGCCGCGGTCGTTCAACATCAAATCCTGAAGATGATTTGTCATATGAGGTTGGTCGGGGTGGAGGGCGGACTAACGGCCGCCCGCCTTTTGAAAGCCGCTCTGCGCCTGGGGATATTCAGGGCTGATGCTGAGTAAACGGGTGAAATCCAGAACCGCGGCAGGCTTGTCTCCTGCATTGAGGCTGCTCCAGGCCGAACCGCTGAGCGCGTCGAAGTCGTCCGGGTAATGGACCAGGGCGCGGCGGTAGGCGCTGGCGGCCTTGCGATAGTCGGCCGCGGCGTAATGAATGCCGGCGACCGTCATGAGCGCATTGTAGTTGGAGGCTTCCACTTGGAGGAGCGCTTTGGCGGCGCGTTCGGTCTTGGTGGGGTCGAGCTGTGCGCGCACAGCGTTGAGGGCCCCCAGGAGGGCGTTGACTGAACCGGGTTGGAGCTGGAGGGCCTTGGCGTAGGAGGCCTCGGCTTTGTGG
>CANJYI010000141.1 GCA_947478975.1 Chthoniobacteraceae bacterium | reverse complement strand
CGGGCGGTAGCGAAGCTTTGCGAGCGCCCCCGGTCCCCCATAGAGAGAACGCAGGCCCCGGCGGGGCCGGAGAACCACGGCGCGCGCACAGAGGGACGGTCTTACGCCCCTCCCGGGATGGGCGCCCTGTTTGGGACAGAGCGGTGGCGGGGCTCTTCAAGGGCGCCAGAAACATGCCGCAGGAGTGCCGCCAGCGGGGACCGAAACAGTACGGCTGTCGATGACGCAAAAAACTCCAAAGACTGTCGACACTTCCGGATTGAATGAAAGTGTCGACACTTTAAAACCAACCCCATGCCGGACTCCGCCAAACCGCTTGCCCTGAACCCGCGCAGAAACATTGCCCGGGAGGTTCTGCTCTCCCTCCGCGCCGAGATCATCTCGGGCCAACTACAGCCCGGAGACGCCCTGGCTGAACCCGTTCTGGCCAAGCAGTTCGGCTCGAGCAGGGCGCCGGTGCGCGAGGCGCTCATCGAACTCGAACGCGAGGGGCTCGTCCAATTCGAACTGACCGGCCGCACCAAGGTCCGCACCCTGACGGAACAGGACTTTGACGAAATACGGGACGCCCGCGTCGCGCTGGAGAGCCTGGCCGCCCGCAGGGCAAGCGCCAAGTGGGCGCCCAAGGACTCCGCGTACCTCGAGCAAAACATTGCCCAGCAGGCCAAGGCCTCCACCCTCGCAGAGTTGAGCCGGTTGGACGTCGAATTCCACGAGTACGTCCTGCGCCTGACGGCCAACAAGCGGTTGCTCACCCTCTGGCAAAGCATCCGGTGGCAGTTTGAAATGTGCCTGGCCTCTACCCACCGCCTGCAGGAAACGCTCGCCTGCAAACCGCACCAGATCACCGTCAGTTCCCACCGTCACCTGCTCGCCGCCCTCGCCTCGGGGAAGCCGGAGGTGGCGGCCCAGAAAATGGCCCTCCATATCGAAGGCTCCATGGAATGGACCCCCTCGGAGACCTCCACAGCCGACCACCCGCACGGACTCGCCACGGAAACCTTCCGCCGCTGATGAAACCCGTCCCCCAGCCCGCCGGCCTTCACTCCCCGCCGCCTCCTGCATCCTTGCTCCGCGGTCTTCTGCACGCGCTGCTCGCATGTGCGGCCCTTCCTGCCGGAGCGGCCGAGAGCGACGCGCAGTTCTCCAAATCCTACGCCGGACAAATCCATCCGCTCCTCGTCAAGACCTGCGGGAAATGCCACGGCGAAACTCCCAAGGACAACGACCTCGACCTCTCGGGGCTGACTACGGCGGAGTCTCTCTTTGCAAAGCCCGCCGTCCTCGCCGACGTGGCAGGACGCCTCCTCGACGGGGACATGCCGCCACGCAAGGCGACGCAACCCACCCAGGCCGAGCGGGAAGCACTGCTCAACTGGGTCCAAAGCGCCCTCGACTTCACCGCCTCCGCTAAGGCAGGCGACCCCGGCCCCGTCACCCTGCGCCGCCTCACCAACAACGAGTACGACAACGCCATACGCGATCTGACCCGCGTGGACCAGCGCCCCACTCGTGCCGGCGAGTTTCCCCCGGACAGTGTCGGCGGCGAGGGCTTTGCAAACGTGGGCGAGGCCATGCCCATGAACCCAGGTCTGGTAGAGCGTTACCACGATGCCGCGCGTTACGTCGCCGCGCGCGCTGTGCTCCTGCCCACGGGTCTCCGCTTCTCCCCATCACCCGACCGGCCCGATTGGACGGCAGAGGCGGAGAAGGCTCTGCGCGTTTTTTACTCCCGCTATGCCGGAGCCAAAGGTCAGCCGCCACTGGAGACCCATCTCGCCGCCACCATCAAACATCGCGAGCGGCTCCTTCGCGGCGGTCCTGCTGACATCGCGGCGGTGGCTGTGGAGGAAGGGCTGAATGCAACCTACCTCGCCACACTCTGGACCGGACTCAGCGGTCCGCTTGGCGCGTTGCCAGCGGCAGGAATCGAGACTCTCACCAAACAATGGCAGCAGAAAACGGCGCAGGCGGAGGCGGAAAAGCAGCGAAAACAGGCCGTCCTCCAATCGGCGAGACTCAAGATTGATTCTCATTGGACTGCTTCAAAACGTCTCCTTGCGCAGTCGAAGGTGGCGGAAGGCGGTTCTGTTTCGTTCGAGCAAAAGGTGACCGTTCAACCCGGCGAGCTGCTGCTGCTGACCGTGCTGCCGAACGAAAGTTACGGAGCCGACAGCACGCTCCTCGAGTGGTCGATCCGCGAAAGCGGAGGCCAGCAACGGAGTTGGAACATATCGGATTTGGTTCCGAATCTGTTGAAGGGAAACCCCTGGCTCGACAAGCACGAGGCGCGCTGGAGCTTTCTCGAAACGACCTCAACCCCAACCTTCCTCACGGATCGACGCGACGGCATCTCAGAGCGGCCCGAATTGAAGTCCTGGAGCCTAGGCTCGGAGCCTTCGGTCTTTGTGAACTCGGCCGCCGAGGACGCCCGCGTCTGGACAAAACTGCGCGCACGCTCGGTCTTCGTGCATCCGGGACCGAACCGGCCCGTGTCGATTGCTTGGACAAGTCCCATCGCAGGCGAGTTGGTGCTCACGGGCCTTGTCGCCGATGCGCATCCCGGCGGCGGCGATGGAGTCTCCTTTGAGTTGGCGCATCTCGCTAGGCCGGAGTTGGGGCAGGCATTGGCTGATCTTCCCGTCACCCCCGGCGAGGTGCCGGGCGCGAGCCTTCCTCCCGATGTGCTCGCCTCCGTGCGCGAAGTTTGGCGCAAGGCCACCGACCCGGCTCCCGTCCTTGCGACGATCAAGGTCATGCAGGATAAGCTGTTCCGGGAAAACTACCGCAAACACAGCGTCATTGCCGTCGGCAACGGCTTCCCCGCGTGGGAGGACACACTCCGTATCGTGGCGCAAGAACGCGCCGAAAGCGCGGCGCGCGAACCAATCTTCCGACTGGTGGCGCGCCAGGTGGCCCCTGCGCTGCCAGGGACATTTGTGATCTGGGACCGCCTCCGCCTTGAGGACGGCGTCGGACCGGATGTGGTCCTGGCGGAACACCCCGCACTGCGGCAGGCCATCGAAGCCGCCTCCGGCCTCAAGTTTGGCCAGCACCCGGGGGGGCGTGCCGTGCCTCCCACCGCCCTCGTCACGGAGGCAGGCACGGAAGTCCGCCTTGATCTCAAAAACCTTCCCAAACCCCTTCTGGAGGCGCTGGGACTTCCCCGTTTCCTCCGCGCGGACGTGCGCCTTGACGAGGCCAGCCCCGAGGCGGCAACCGTCCAGGCTCTGCTGCTCGCGGAACCCGATTCAAGGGACCCAAAGGACCCGACCAAGCCCAATCCCCGACGCGCCATCCCCACCGCCTGGCGCTCGGGTGACCCGCTGGTCGCCGACGAACCCGAACCGCGTGTGGCCCAGATCGCCCATCCCCGGGTCGCACCCGAGCGCGCCAGACCGGCCAACGAGTTTCGGGCGCTCTTCCCCCCGGCGGTCCTCTTTGCGGATGTCATTCCGCGCGACGCACAGGGCAGCCTCTTCATGTTCCACCGCGAAGACGAACCCCTCCGCCGCCTCTTGCTTGACGGGGAAGGACGCAGGGAGCTCGACCGTCTTTGGAACGAGCTCCACTTCCTCCGCGAGGACGCCATCGCCCACTCGCTCATGCACGTAGAGTTGATGAAGTTTTACGCGAACCCCAACGGGGCGCCCCGCATGGACTTTTATTTCAAAGAGGCAGGTTTGCGCGTCACACGAGAGCTCGCGGAACTCTCCGGAGCACAGGCAGCCTCCGAGTCCACCCACCTTGACGCCCTGCTCGCGTTCGCGGAACGCGCCTGGCGCCGCCCCCTCGTTCCCAGCGAGCGCGATGCCATCCTCGCCTCCTACCACTCCGACCGCACCGACGGCACCAAGCACGACCCCGCCCTGCGGGCCGCCCTCGCCCGCGTCCTTTCCTCGCCTTGGTTTCTGTACCGCGTCGAACAACCGGCCACCGGGCCGCGCTGGCGGCCGGTCTCAGGCGACGAGCTGGCCACGCGCCTGAGCTTCCTCCTTTGGGACTCCATGCCGGACGATGCGCTCCGCACAACCGCCTCGAAACTACGCGAACCGGGCGTTCTGGAGGCGCAATTGCAACGCATGCTCAAGGACGACCGCGTGCGTGGAATGGCCGAGGAATTTGGAGCGCGCTGGCTAGGCGTACGCGACTTCGTCGCAAACCACGGACGCAGCCTCAAGGACTTCCCAAACTTCACTCCGGCCGTGCGTGATCTGCTGGCCGAGGAACCGGTGCGCTTTTTTGAAGACTCCCTGCGCAACGACCGGCCGGTGGAGCAACTGCTCACCGCCGACGCGACCGTTCTCAACGACGCGCTCGCCAGCTTTTACGGCATCCCGGGAGTGAAGGGCAACGAGTGGCGTCGCATCGAAAAGCTTTCCATGCACGGTCGCGGCGGCGTGCTTGGCCTTGGCGCTGTGCTCGCGAAACAATCGGCGGCCGCCCGGACCAGTCCAATCAAACGCGGGGCATGGCTCGCGCACCTCCTTGGAGACCGCCTGCCAAAGCCGCCGGCGAGTGTGCCGCCCCTTCCCGAGACCCCTCCCGAAGGGCTCACCGTCCGCGAGCTGACCGCGCGGCACCGCGAAGACCCCAGCTGCTCAGGCTGCCACGACCGGATTGATCCGTATGGACTGGCGTTTGAGGGCTTCGACGCCATCGGCCGCCTGCGCCCCGCCAACCAACTCCAACCGGGCGAAAGCCGCTCGACCCTGCGCGACGGCACCGTCGTCGACGGCTTCGCGGACATCCGCAACTACGTAGTGGGCACTCGCCGCCCAGACCTGCTGAAGACTCTGGCACGGAAGCTCACAGGATACGCCCTGAGCCGCGCGGTCCTCCCCTCCGACCGCGCGCTGGTTGATGCAGTTGGCAAGACGCTCGTCGAAGGAGGGCGCTGGTCCGACGCCCTGCTCGTCATCGTCCGCAGCGAGCAGTTCCAATCCATCCGGCCCGCAAACTCCACCGCTTCCAACACTCCCTGACGACCGGCCCGGCCAACACACACCCGTCGCTCAAGACCGCGATCCCAAATCTCAAACCCACCTCCCTCAATGAACATCCAACGCAACCAATGGCTGATCAGCCGCCGCCACGCGCTCCGTGGCATCGGCGCCACCCTCGCCCTGCCCCTGCTGGACTGCATGCGCCCGTTGCGGGCCATCGCCGAGGCCGCCGAAAACAGGCCCCCCACGCGCACGCTGGTCACCTTCACCGGCATGGGATTCCATTCGAAACACTGGTGGGCCAACGGTGAGGGTTCGACGATGGAACTTGGCCCCTGCCTCGAGCCGCTCAATCCATGGCGCCAAAAGATGGTTTTCCTCCGCGGCCTCTGGAACGAACAGGCCAACAACGGAGTCATCCACTGTATGCAGACGGGGAACATGCTCAGTGGCGCCACCATGGCGAAGAATGAGGTGCACACCGGCATCAGCTTCGACCAGGTCATGGCGCGCCACATCGGCGACCGGACACGGATTCCCTCGCTCGTACTGGGCTGCGAGGACGCGGTTCCTGGCCTTCAAGATGGGCACCCCCTGCTCTACGGCTCGCACATCTCCTGGACTTCACCCGTGTCCCCAACCTGGACCGAAACCCGCCCAGCGCTCGCTTTTGACCAGTTGTTCCGTACCGAACGCGGCAGGGACAGCCGGCGCGTTGTCGACGCAGTCCTCGAGGACGCCCGTTCGCTGCAGCGCAAACTCTCCAGCGCAGACCGCCAGCGTTTCGAGGAGTACCTCGGCTCCGTCCACGAGATCGAGGGCCGCATCAAACGGGCCGGCCAGAAAAAAGAGGCGGGCGGTTGGAAACCCACCCTGACCACGCCCGACCGGCCTAGGCCTGCCGACGGCGTCCCCTCCGAAATTCCGGAATACTGGAAGCTGATGAATGACATCCTCCTTCTCGCCTTCCGGACCGATTCCACCCGCATCGCTACGATGAAGTACTGCAACGATGCCTCGACCATCGTGCACGCGCACCTCGGCATCCGCGACCACCACCACTACATCGCGCACTCGCAACCGCAGGATCTCGTCGCACTCAACCAGTTCTTCATGGCCCAACTCGCCTACCTCTGCGAGCGGATGTCGGAGATCAAGGAGGGCGAAAGCACCCTGCTGGACAACACCTCCATCATGCACTGTTCCAGCATGCTGCACGGCAACCACGATTCCAAACAGTTGCCAGTGATCCTGCTCGGAGGGGCCGGAGGCAACTTGCGCGGCGGCCGCGTTCTAGACTACACCGACCAGCCCAACCGCCGCATGTGCAGCGTCTTCCTCAACCTCATGGACTGGGGCGGCCTGAAGCTAGACCGCTTCGGAGACTCCAACGAGAGACTCCCCGCCCTCGCTTGATCCGCAGATGACATCACAGATCACGCGGATGGGAAGAGCTTCACTGACCTGGAATCTTGAATTTTCTGCCGTCGGGTTCATCTGCCTCATCCGCGGTTAAGCCAACCCCCACACCACTCCGCCCCATGAAATTAAAACCGCACACGCGGCGCACACTCCTCGCGCTTGCACTCGCACATCTCGCGCTCGGAAGCAGTGATCTACAGCTGCACGCGGCGGCTTTGAGCCAGGGGGAGGAGGCATTCACCAAATCGGTGCAGCCTATCCTCAACGAGTTCTGCATCACGTGCCATTCGACGGAGAAACAAAAGGGCGACCTGGACCTCGAGAGGTTCAAAACGCTCGACCAAATCCAACGCGACGCCACCGTATGGGAACACGCTCTCGAGCAAATCCGCGACAAGGAAATGCCGCCGAAAGACAAGCCAAAGCCCACTCAGGAACAGCTGCAGCTCCTCACCAACTGGATGCAATCGACGCTCGACGCCGTCGCGCTCTCGAACGCAGGCGACCCGGGACCCGTCGTGCTCCGGCGGCTCTCGAACATGGAGTACACCTACTCGGTGCGGGATCTGACCGGGGTCGGAACCCTTGACCCCGCCAAAGAATTCCCGGTCGACGGTGCAGCCGGGGAGGGCTTCACCAACGCAGGTGCAGCGTTGGTGATGTCCCCCTCACTTTTTGGAAAGTATCTGGAGGCGGCCAAGGGCGTCGCCACCCACGCGGTTCTCACACCCACCGGCATCCGGTTTTCCGAGGGCACCTCCTCGCGGGACTGGACCAACGAGATTCTTGAAAAGATCCGCTCCATCTACAACCGCCACTCCTCCGACGCCGCCGCAGTAAATTCGGTCCAGCAAGGCATCAAGATGG
>CANJYI010000140.1 GCA_947478975.1 Chthoniobacteraceae bacterium | reverse complement strand
GCAGATGGCTGGACATGATGGGATGGTAAAAGAGCGGGCCGCCCAAGAGGCGGATGCGGGAAAATAGCGTGATTCGGGAGCTGCGCAATGTTCAAAACAAAGGTGTCACCCTGCCTTGCTCGCGCTATAGGTTTGTTATGAAGGCCGATGCGCTCCGGATTTTTTTCTGCTTTGCGGCCCCAGCTGCAGCACTCTTTGGGTTTGCTGCGGTGGCCGCCGAATTGCCGAAGGGTGCGTTGCCGGCAGCGGCTCAGGCGCAAGCGTCGGGCGCAAACGCGGAGCCTGTTGGAGCGAAGGCGGAGCCTGTTGGAGCGAAGGCGGAGCCTGTTGGGGCGAAGGCGGCGACGCCGGGCATCATGAAACGGGTGCCCGCATTTCCCCCCGAGGGCTTTGCGTTGGCGCTGGAGGAGAACTTTTCGAAGCCCCTCCTGAACGCCGATCTCTGGAGCACCAGTCTCAAGGTGTTCGGCCGCCTGGGAGATCGCTATCACAACGACAGCTATCTCAACTATTTGAGCGACGAGGACGTCCTTTTGGAAAAGGGCCTGCTGCGGCTCCGCGCCGAGCAGCGTTCCGTCGAGGGGGACAATCCGCCGGGGGCCTACGACTACAGTTCCGGGATGGTGTCCTCCCACGACAAGTTCAGCTTCCTATACGGCTACATAGAGATCCGTGCGAAGTTCCCCGGCGGCCCCGGCGTCTGGCCCGCCTTCTGGCTGATGCCCCAGAGCCACCAGTGGCCGCCCGAATTTGACATCGCCGAGTACTACGCCGGCCGGAAGATGATGCACCTCGGACTCTGCCACGGGGACTTTCCCGAAATAAACTGGGACAGCGGGGCCAACGACGATGTGGCCTTTGAGAGCGGGTGGCACACCTACGGACTTCTCTGGATGCCGGGGCGTGCGGTGTGGACGCAGAACGGGGTCGTCAAGCGCGAGATTACCGGGGCACACGTGCCGGCCATTCCGATGTACATCATCTTAAGCAACGGGGTGAGCAGCCGGATAGGCCCCTCTGGTGAGCCGGATGGAACCACCGTGTTCCCGAACTACTTTGAAGTGGACTCCCTCCGCGTCTGGCAGGCGCCCGCGAACAATGTCGCCCCCTCGCGGTAGGGGGGCGCAGGCGCGGCGCGGGCCCGGGAACGTCAGTGGACTTTCGCGTCCTGCGGGAGGAAGGGTTTGAAACGGTTTTTGTCGGTGGCCTTCATGAAGGCTTCCTCCGCTCCGACGATCCCGCTTTTGAGGGCTTCAAAAATGGCGTCGTCCATGAACTGCATGCCTTCGGCCTTTCCTCCCACGAGCACGTCCTGAAGCTTTTGGGTGGCACCCTCCCGGATGATGGCGCTCGCTGCGGGATTGACGATGAGGATTTCGTTGATGGCCTTGCGGCCCGGCTTGTCGACGCGGCGCATCAGCACCTGTGCCACCACGCCGCGCAGCGAGTTGGAGAGCATGGTGCGCACCTGCGACTGCTGGTCGGCGGGGAACACGTCGATGAGGCGGTCGACTGTTTTGCGGGCGTTGTTGGTGTGAAGGGTGCCGAAGACGAGCATCCCGGTTTCCGCCGCGGTGAGTGCGAGGCTGATGGTCTCCAGGTCGCGCATTTCGCCGACCAGAATGATGTCGGCGTCCTCGCGTAGCGCCGCCTTGAGGGCCACCGGGAAGGAGGGGGCGTGCTCGGGCACTTCGCGCTGCGTGATGATGGAGCGCTTGTTGGGGTGCACAAACTCGATCGGCTCCTCGATGGTGACAATGTGCCTGGCGTAGTTGGTGTTGATGAAGTCAATCAGCGCCGCAAGTGTCGTGGACTTTCCCGAGCCTGTCGGTCCGGTGACCAGCACGATGCCGCCCCGGAGCCTGCCGAACTCCTTGACCACCTCGGGGATTCCAAGCTGCTCGAGGGTCATGAGCTTCGTCGGGATGATGCGGAAGACGCAGCCAAACCCGTGTGCCTGCTTGAGGTAGTTGCACCGGAAACGCGAACTGGCGTCCATCTGGTAGGCGAAGTCTAGGTCGCCCAGTTCGAGGTACTTTGCCCAGCGCTCCGGCCCGCTGATTTCGCTCATCATGTAGGCCATCTCCTCCTCCGAAAGAGGCTCTGGACGGATGGGCACCATTCCGCCGTGCTGTCGGATTTTGGGTGGTGACCCCTGGGCCATGTGCAAGTCTGAGGCTCCTGCGCTCACGAGCACCTGAAAAAACTGGTCGATGTATGCCATACAAAAACGGAAAGGGGGAAGGGGATCAGGCGGTGAGGAATGGGCGGAAAAGCGCCTTTTGTTCGCAGCGGGCGTAGGCCTCCTCGGAGGTGATGATGCCCGCCTGGAGGAGTTCCATCAGGGAATCATCCAGCAGTTTCATGCCCTGGCGGCGCCCAGTTTGGATCACACCGGGCAGCATGTAGGTCTTGCCATCCCGGATCAGGTTGCCGACTGCAGCGTTGTTGGTGAGCACCTCGAGGGCCAGGACGCGCCCCTGACCGTCTGCTCTGGGAACCAACTGCTGGGAGACGATGCCTCGCAGGGATTCGGAAACCATGACGCGGATCTGGTCGCGCTGGTCCGTGGGGAAGACGTCCAGTACGCGGTCCAGTGTCCGCGCTGCGTTGCCGGTGTGGAGGGTGCCGAGGACCAAGTGCCCGGTTTCCGACGCGCTGATGGCCAGCTGGATGGTCTCCAGGTCCCGCATTTCTCCTACCATGATCACATCCGGGTCCTCACGGAGTGCTCCTCGCAAAGCGGCTGCAAAGCTCTTGGTGTGGGTCCGCACCTCCCGCTGGGTGACGTGGCTGAGGGCGGAGGGGATCAGGTATTCGATCGGATCCTCCAGGGTGATGATGTGGTCGGACCGGTTCTGGTTGATGGTGTCGACCAATGCGGCGAGGGTCGTGGACTTTCCCGAACCGACAGGGCCTGTGACCAGTACGAGGCCGTTGTGAAATTCCGTTAGCGATTTGAGGCTTTCAGGAAGTCCCAGTTCGGCGAGGGAGCGGAGGCCGGAGTGGATGACGCGGAAGACGAGATCCGTTCCGACCCGGTGGCGGACGACCGAACTGCGGAAGCGTCCGTAGCCGGAGTCGTAGGCAAAATCGACGTCCCCTCGCGAATCGAGCTGTTGGAGTTGGTCGGGCTTGAGGAAATTTTGCGCGAGCATGCGCGCATGCCCGGCCCTGAGCAGGGGGGCGTCGGGGAAAATGGGTTCGAGGTTTCCATGACGGCGCCAGGAGGGCTGGGCTTCGCTGCAGAGGTGGACGTCCGAGGCGCCCGCGGTCTGAGCGTACTGCAGGAACTGGTCGACATGGGTGATTTGCACCCCGTTGTAGAGATACTCGTCGGAGGTTTCTGATTCCATAGGAAAGCTGGTGCCTGACGCTGCACAAAAAGATGGGCCCCCTCCAGAACCAATCTAGGCCGCAGGGCCGATTTAGGGAATTTCCTATTGGCGATTTGACGGGAAAAAGAGTAGCGGTCAACATGTTGATTCTAAGAATCGCCGTCCTTCCTATGCTCAAGCAAAAGGGGTGGCTGACGGTTCTTCCGGAGATTGACTCCCACTCGCGTTCAAATCGGTTTAATTCCAGCCTCAGTCCATCTCAGTTCCGTCTCCAAGGGGAAGGGCAGGGGAGAAGCATAGGAAAAGCTAGTTTTGAGCTAGGCGGGAGGAATATCCGCGACTCCGGGTAGGAGGGTTTTGGCTCAGTTTATCTCCCCATTCGTTCACCTTAGCAGTTCCACAGATGCCCAACGAACTTTCAGGCAGCGCAAGCGCCCAGTCCACCGCAGGTTTTGATCCGGAGTACCTCCGGGTCGGCCAGCGGATCGCAGAGACTTTTACACTGAGGAGCGTCATCCCGACGGCCCTTGGCGAGTTTCCTGTGTGGTTGGCCGAGGACGACGTCATGGGGAGGCAGGTTTGTCTCCATTTTGTGCCTGCAGAGGTGGCCGCTGATCAGGACCTGCGTGGGGTCCTGAAGGATGAGGTGAGGAAGACCCGCCAGTTGATTCATCCGAACATTCTTCGGGTGCACGAGCTTCTGGAAGGTCCGGACTGGGCTGCCGTAGTCACAGACGCCTACGAGGGCGAATCGCTCGCTCGGCAGTTGCAGGAGGCCCCCGCAGGTTTTTTTGAATCAAACGAGATCCAGTCCTGGGTTCAGACGGTTCTGGACACACTCAAGGACGTGCACAGCGTGCCTGTACTTCACCGGAACTTGAGTCCGGCCGATCTGATTCTTTCCGCTGACGGTCGTTTGATGCTCTCTAACTTTGGAACCCGTCGCGCCATTGTGGACGCGCTCCGAAAGGCCGGCGTGAAGGAGGGAAAATATCTCGCCTACACAAGTCCGCAGGTTTTGGACGGAGCGGCTCCGACGGTCAGCGACGATATCTATTCTTTGGGCGCAACCGTGTTCCAGTTGCTCACCGGCAAGCGCGTGGTCGAGGGCGTGGACGTGGAGGCGCAGGTGCGTTCGGAGCGTCCGCCCGGGGTGATCGAACTCCGCCACAAGCTCAACCGTGACGGGCAGGCTTTGTTTAAAAACTGGGAACGCACCGTTGCCATGAGTCTTTCGAAGGACCCGGCCGAGCGGCCAGTGAACATCGCCGATCTGGAACAGAGGCTTGGGATGGGCGGCGGTGCAGAGCCCGAAAAGGAAGTTTCTCCGCGTGCGGCGGCCGTGGCTGCGGCAGCGGCGGTCGTGGCGCAAGCCCCGGAGACAAAGGCTCCAGAAAAGGTGGAGCTTCCGCCCGAACACATGGGGGTGGCTGAAGAGGATCTTGACGAGGTGGAAGGTCCTGCGCCGTCCAACGAGCGAGTTTCCGCTCCGGGCTCCCGTCCTTTGCTCACTTCCTTTCCGCCGGAACGCAAACAAGGCTCCAGAAAGACCGTTCTTGTGGCGTTGCTCGTGGCGGCGGGTGTGGTCGGTTCCTGGTTCGGAGCCAGTTTCTTTCTTGAAACTCCCCCGTCCGAGATCGACGAAGACGAACCGGTGATTTCAAAGCCGATGCCGGTCCAAAACTCCGATGTCGCTTCGGATCTCAAGTTTGTGACCCCCCCCGCGCCGGGGACTCCGGAGCTGACCGCATTGCGCCCGGGCGCTCCGCCCAAAACAAAGACAGCTCCGGCGGATGCATTGGATGCTGAACTTCTCAACACCCCTGCGCCGCTGACGGTAGAACCTGCGGCGAAGGCTCCGGCCGCCTCCACCGGGCCTTTGGCGATGAACACTCCGCCTGCGAACGTGCAGACCCCGCCTCCGCCAGCCCCACCTGCACCTCCCGTAGAGGATCCCGATTTCGCGGGCAAGCAGGCTCTGGAGGCAGCCAGAAAGAAGGCGGAATCTATCAAGCAGCAGGAAGCGCTCGCAAAGAAGGAGCTGGAGGAAATCGAGAAGATAAAGGCAGAGAAAGCTGCCGCTCTCGCCGCAGTTCCCGCTCCAGCACCACCAGCGCCGGCACCCGTAGCGGTAACTGCGAAGCAAACTCCCGCGGCGCCAGCAAAGCCAGAAGTTCCGGCTGCAATTGCGTCGCCCGCCCAGGAAACAGCGAAGGCAGCCAAGGCCTCGGTGTTTGAAAACAGCCTCGGGATGAAATTCGTTCCCGTGGGGGATGTCGCCTTCTCCACGAACGTGACGCGGGTGAAGGACTACGCACAATTCATCAAGGAGACCGGCTATCCCAAAACCAGCTGGAACAGCCCGGGATTTGTCCAGGGCCCAGACCACCCGGTCGTCAAGGTCAGTTGGACCGATGCGCTCTCGTTCTGCAAATGGCTGACAGACAAGGAGCAGGCTGCCGGGATTCTCGGGCCGAATGAGCAGTACCGGCTGCCCACCGATCTGGAGTGGAGCAAGGCGGTTGGTTTGCCCGCCGAGCGCGGCCAGACTCCTGAGATGCGTGACATGAGCGTGCAGGACCAGTACCCGTGGGGCAAGCAGTGGCCGCCACCGAAGGGTGCGGGAAACTACACCGGGCGTGAAAGCGGATCAGAAGTCGCCATTCCCGGATATGAGGACGGCTACGCGCAAACCTCGCCGGTCGGTGCCTTTCAGCCCAACAGCGAAGGACTCTTCGACATGGGGGGCAATGTCTGGCAGTGGTGCATGGATACATGGAACACGAAGGCCCGTTCCCGCGTGTTGCGCGGCGCCTCCTTTTCCCAAGGGGCGCTCCAGATGAGTCTGCTGTCCTCCTGCCGCATCCATTCGATGCCCGACCGCGAGAGCGACAACTACGGCTTCCGCGTGGTGAAGGCCAGTGGGTCGCCGAAGGGCCGCTGATTCAGTCGCCCCAGGGTGAGAGGCCCGTTGATTCGAACAGTTCCGCGGGGGAAATGTTTTAACCCGCTAGACTTCCGTTTTATCAAATGAGCCTTTCTCCTTTTCTCGACGAACCGATTACCGATCCCCTTCCGCTCTACCGGCTGCGGGACGGCTTGATGGCGGTGGACCTGCTGGGGGCGGCAGTGTCGCACCTCAACTTCTTCACCTGGCTGGCCGACCACCCTTCGACCCTAGGGGCGATTTGTGTGCAGTTTAAGATTCAAACACGTCCGACGGATGTTCTCCTGACGCTGTGTTCCTCGATGGGCCTCATCACCCAGGCGGGAGGAGTCTTTCATCTGGGGCCGAGAGCGCGGGAGCACCTCGTGGATGGCTCTCCCTGGTGTCTGCGGCCTTACTACGAGACCCTCAAAAAGAGGCCCCAAACCCAGGAATTTTTGCAGGTGCTTCAGACGGGAAAACCTGCGAACTGGGGGAGCAACCACGTCGACTCGTGGGCCAAGGCAATGGAGTCGGACGCTTTTGCCGACGAGTTCACAGCCGCCATGGACTGCCGTGGCGTTTTGCTGGCGCCGGCGTTGGCCCGAAAGGTGGACCTCTCCGGCCACCGTTCCGTCCTGGATGTGGCGGGAGGCTCCGGCATCTATGCGTGCGCTTTGACGACCATCCATCCGCATCTGCGCGCAACAGTTTACGAGCGTCCGCCTGTCGACGGGATTGCGCGCCGGTGTATCGAAAAACGGGGGTGCACAGAACGGGTGTCCGTGCAGGCAGGGGATATGTTCACAGATGAACTCCCTGAGGGGTTTGATGTCATCCTGCTCTCAAACGTGCTCCATGATTGGGACGATTCAGTCGCAGCCGGGCTCCTCGCGAAGACAGCAAAGGCGCTTCCTCCCGGGGGTCTGCTGCTTATTCACGATGCATTTCTGGACGCTGACAAGCGAGGACCGCTTCCCGTGGCCCAGTATTCCGCACTGCTTATGCACTCCACCGAGGGGCGTTGTTTTTCCGTTGGCGAAATCCGGGTATGGCTCGAGAAAAACGGCTTGGACTGGCGTGGCCAGCATCCTACAGCGGTGGACCGCAGCGTGATTGT
>CANJYI010000139.1 GCA_947478975.1 Chthoniobacteraceae bacterium | reverse complement strand
CCACTTCTCCCACTTCTCCCACTTCTCCCACTTCTCCCACTTCTCCCACTTCTCCCACTTCTCCCACTGACCCATGTCCACGCTCAAGGCCTGCCTTTTGGTCCTTCCCCTGCTCCCCCTTCTTGGGTGTGCAACCGGAAAACCCAACCGTTCTTCACTGCTCGCTCCCGGAGTCCGCAGCGGCGCCAAGGCGCCACGTTCCATCGGAGGCGGATGGCTTGCACTCTGCCAAACCGGAGCCAAACAATGGACGCTTCTGCCAACCTCGGTGCAAAACCGGCCGGTGCATGACGACCAGGTGGACAAGCCGGGGGAAAAGACCGGCAGAGAATTCCGCTCGAACCTGCCCGCGGCACTCTGCCTGCTGCGCCACGGCTCGATCCGCGCCGGCCGTGTGGAGGCTGCCGATTTTAAGTCAGTACGGCCCTCGGAGGTGAACCTCCTCAACCGGCTCGGCTTGGGCGTGCCGGCTTTCTTCTCCATCGATAGCTACCTTGTGCGCGCCTCGGACCTGGAGAAAACGCCCTCCAGCTACGCGCTGAGCGTCTCGGTGAACTCGGGACCGCCGCAGATTCTCGGCGAGTTTGAACGGGGAACCGACCCCGCGCTCGAGAGCGTGGTTTTGATTTGGGCAGGTGACCTGAACCAGGACGGGGTTTCTGACTTCGTCTTTGAACACAAAGCGTCCAACCAGAAAAGCCAGAGTCTGTACCTTTCCCAAAAGGCAGGAGGCGGATACCAGCGCGCCGGGCTCGACCTTTGGACGGGAAACTAGCGCGTACTGACAGTCAGTGAAACCCAAGTTCGGGGACGGAAACCCGTAGCCACGGCCCAAACAGAGGCTTTTTCAGAGACGTATCCGCAGCTTTGACAGATTGAACAGATTAGAGAAAACCACAAAGTGCATCTGTGAAAATCAGCGTCCTCTGCGGATCACTCCCCTTTCCCAGAGGAGACAGCGAGAAGTTACCGGTAGTCAACACTCTCTAGTCCCCAGCAAAACTCAGTTTGTTGGAGTGACGTCCCGACGCCAAACGAGGGAGGTCTGAAACCCGGCAGCGCCCCGCGGGGGGGACCTTTGGGGGACTGGGTGGCGGCGGGATTCAGTTTCTGCCAGTCCTGCGGCACAGAGCCGGGAAAGGCCGTCAGCCGGCCGTGGAAGGGCGAAGGCGCTACTCCCTGGCCAGGTTGCTCTGCCGGTAGGCGTGAATATCCGTCACCTCGCGGTGGAACCATGGCGGGGGCGAAAAATTGTCGGCCGACTGGTGACTCTTAAACTCAGCCTCCGCAATACGAAGCCAACTGAGTTGCCCCTCGTACAGGTCCAAAGACACGGGGGTTTCCCCGATGTCGACAGTGAAGCTGACCTTGCTCATGCGCCGGCCCTCGGTGAGCGGCCAGAGCGCGGAAAGTTGGGCCGCACTCAGGGGCACTTCCGTTTCGGCCTGGTTCTGGCCGGAGCCGGTTTTGACACAAAGGATGCCCTGACTTTCCGTCCGTAGAATCCGCACCTCGGCCCCGCCGCTCTCTACCGCCAAGTAGCCCTGAGAAACATGGCGGCCTTCGTTTAGGTTCAGAACCTTGGGGAGTTCACCCACCAAGAACTTCCGCTCCACCTTCACCGGCGCAACATGAAGGGGAGAAAGCTCGCCATCGGCCGGCGGTTTCGCGGCGGAGAGCTGGTCCTGCGGGGCTGTGATTTGCATACGCGTCTCGATCTTTACAATTCTTTACATAGCACCCCGAATGCCACGCCCACGTACCAGTTTCGTCCGCGCAGCCAAACCGCCTGTTTTCACTCGCAAGCCATCCGTGCTACACACTGGGACATGACCATCCTCGATTCTGAGTTCACCGACCTCGAGACCCCCAGCGGCCTCATGCGCACCCATCTTTTCCGCCCCTCCGCCGGAGGGCGCTACCCCGGAATCGTTCTCTTCTCAGAGATCTTTCATGTCACAGGCCCCATACGCCGCACCGCAGCTTTTCTGGCCTCCCAGGGTTTTGTGGTCGCCGTGCCGGAAATTTTCCATGAGTTCGAACCGCTCGGAAAGGTGCTCTCCTACGACACAGAGGGGACGGACCGCGGCAACTGGTGCAAGGTCAACAAACCCCTCGCCGCCTACGATGCCGACACCGCCGCGGTCGTCGCCTATCTGCAGCAGCACCCACTTTGCACGGGCAAACTCGGTTCCCTTGGGATTTGCATCGGCGGCCACTTGAATTTCCGCGCCTGCTTCCATCCCGCAATCCTCGCCGGCGTGAGCTTCTACGCAACCGACATCCACAAGCTCGAAACCCACCCGCGCGGCTTGGGACTGGGAATGGCGGATGACTCCCTCGAACGCGCCAAACAAAAGGCCATCCACGGAGAAATCCTGATGATTTGGGGCAGACAGGACCCGCATGTCCCCTTTGAGGGGCGCCAGCAGCTCCACGAGGCACTCGAACACGCCGGCACAAACTACCAGTGGCTGGAGTTCAACGCCGCCCACGCATTCCTCAGGGACGAAGGCCCGCGCTACAATCCGGCGCTGGCGCAGCAAACCCTGGCCATCGCGACGGAGTTGTTTCACCGCAAGCTGGGGGAAGGCGGACTGAGCGCAGCTCCAGCGGGCAGCGCCGAAAGCCGGCACTGACCCGTGGTCGCGGGCACCCAAACCAAGTTCAGGACGGAAACCCGCAAACCCCTTGTCCAGAGATTTATCCGCAGATTTCAGGGATTTCACAGATTGGAGAAAACCGCAAAAAGTCTGTGAGATTCTGCGTCATCTGCGGATGACTGCCTTTGGAAGGCCAGTCTTGTCAGGCCTCTTTTAAAAGAGGAGCTCGAGCTGGTTTTGCTGGGAAAGCGCCCAGGCCTCTATCCCCCGGGCCCGCAGGTCGGTGGCGAAGGCCGCGGCAAATCCGTGCAGCGTCAGGACCCGCTTGGGCTGGACCAGTTCCACATACCGCAGCAGGTCCGGGTAGTCGGCATGGTCGCTCCACGCAAAAGCCGCGTCGCACCCGTACCGGAACCGGGCTCCGGGATCCAACGCCCAGCCAGTCAGGACAGCCGTCCGCGCGGGACCCACCTTGGCGAGAAGCCCACGTGCCGCCCGGCCCGGCGGCAAAAGAAGCACCCGCCCCGCAGCCTGAGCCGCATCCCAGGCCAGATAACCCTCGGGAAAACCCGGGAGCAGGGATCTGCAAAGCTCGGTCATTTTGAAGGTGGCGGGATGGAGCATCGGAACCAGCCCGTTTTCAAGGAGCATCCAAACCGCCTCCTGAGCCTTCCCCAACGAGTAGGCGAACAAGACTGGGGCAACGCCCGCCGCCAGGCTGTCCCGGCAAAAGTGCACCACCTCCTCCTCGACCTGCCGGGTCGGGGGCAGCCTGTACTTGGGCAGCCCGAAAGTCGTCTCCATCACCAGCGTGTCGGCCTGCCGCCACTGGCACGCCTCGGCGCTCCGGCTTTCACGCAGCTTAAAGTCACCCGTATACAGGAACGAACCGGCCTCCGTCTCCAGATGCAATTGCGCCGAACCCGTAATGTGTCCCGCCGGCAAAAGCCGCGCCACGGCCCCGTTCAACTCGGAAACAGCCCCGTAAGCCAGCGCCCGCTCGGTGCGGCGGCCGCCGATGCGCGCCCGCATCAGCACCGCGGTCGCCTCCGTCAAAAGCACCTCGTCGTGGGCCCCCAAGTGGTCGCTGTGTGCGTGCGACACGAAGGCGAGCGCCTGCCGCTTGCCGGGATCCAGCCACAGCCCGAGCCCAGGCAATTCCACTCCCTTGCAATAGCGCACCTCCAGCATGCCTCACCCTTGCCGCAGATCCGTGCCGAAAACCAAGGTTTTCCAGCGCACACCACAATGATAGGTCCGAAGGTATTGCGCCGTTGCGCAGTCCCCTCCCCCGCCTGCACACTCCCCGAAAATCCTACGCCCCTTGTTCCAATACCCTTTCACCGCCGTCGTTGGAATGGAGCGCGCCAAGCGCTCCCTCTTGTTGCACGCCATCGATCCACGCATCGGCGGCACCCTGCTCCTCGGCCACAGGGGATGCGCCAAAAGCACCCTGGCCAGGGGCTTCGCCGCCCTCCTCCCGCCTGACGGCCCAAAAGACGCCCCCTTTGTGGAGGTGCCGCTCGGCGTCACCGAGGACCGCCTCCTCGGCTCCATCCAGGCGGACGTCCTGCTCCAATCAGGCCAGTGGACCCCGCAAACCGGCCTTCTCGAAACCGCCCACAATGGCGTGCTTTACCTCGACGAGATCAACCTGCTGGCCGATCCGCTCGCCGACCTGCTCCTGGACTCCGCCGCCTCCGGCGTCCACCGACTCGAGCGCGACGGCCTCTCTCTCTCCCGCAACGCCCGCTACATCCTCGTGGCGACCATGAATCCAGACGAGGGCGACTTGCGCCCCCAACTCGCCGACCGCTTCGCCCATAGCGTCGCCATCACAGACGCCTTCACCCCCGAGGAACGCGTCGAAATCGGCCGCCGCCGCCTCGCCTTCGATGACGCGCCGGAAGCCTTCCTCGCAGAATGGACAGCGCCCACGCTCCAACTCCGGGACGCACTGGCAGCCGCACGCGCCAGACTGCTGCAAATCCAAACCCCGGATCCGCTCCGCCTCGCCCTTGCCCAACGCGCCAGTGCCGCAGGCCTCGAAGGAATGCGGGCCGAACTCGCCATCCTGCGCACCGCCCGCGCCTCGGCCGCCTTCCGGCACGCACCCGCCGTGGAGCAGGCGGACCTCGAAGAAGCCTGGCTGCTGTGCCTGGGCCACAGACAAAGCGCGCCACCCTCGCCCCCTTTGCAAAACCGTCCGCCGCCGCCGCCACCCGCCACCGAATCCGCGGCTCAAAATCCAAACGCCCAGCCCAAGCCTTCCGCCATGTCCTCGCCCACGCCCACTCCCGCCCCAATCGCCTTCACCCCGTCCGAAGCCTTCGCCGCCCCCATCCCACTCCGGCCGCTGCTCAAGCCCCGCATCCTTTCGCTGCCGCAGCCGGGCGCGCAGAACCGCCGCCTCACCGCGGCCCTTTCCGCTGACCGGAGGGCCACGGCCCGCCTCGCCACCGCCCACCTCAGCAAAGGCCCGGTGCGCTGGCAGGCCTCCCTGACCGCCTCGCTACGTTCGGGCTGGGAACCGGGCGCTTCGGGTGCCGGCTGGCGGTGGATCCGCTCCTGTTCCCGCCCGGTCCGCCGCCTCTGGGCGCTGTTGGACGCGAGCCGCTCGACGGGCGCCGCCCAGTTTCTGGCGGATGCGCGGGAGTCGCTCGCCTCGCTTTTTCAAGCGCCGCTCAGAATCAATCTATTGCTCCTCCACAAGGGCTCTGTCCGCTGGCTGGCGCGCAACTCCACGGCCGCCGGCGCCCGTGCCGCTTTGGAAGCCCTTCCCGATGCGGCCGGCAAAAGCCCGCTGCGCGACGCCCTGCTGCGGCTCCACCGCGGCCTCAGCGCGGCGCAGCCCTCCGCTAAAGACACCGTCTGCATCTGCTCGGACGGCCTCCCGACGCTGGCTCCCGGGCAGACCGCAGCCCAAGCCGCCCAGCGCCTCCGCGCCGCCGTACAGCGGCTCGCCCGCCAGCAACCCTTCCGCGCCCTGTGGCTGAGTCCCGCCCCTGCAAGGGCTTTTACCCAATGGCTGGACACCCTTCTCGCCGGATCCAAGTTTGAGCTGGTCCGGATTGCCAGTGCCCATAACCGCTAGGCGCGGCTGCTTGAAGGCGCGCGCCGGTCTGCATCCCTTCGGTTCGTCCGTGCATCTTTAGCCGGCTTCCTGTTGCATTCGGAGTCATGCACTCCGTCAAACTGGCCTTCGGCGAACACGGCTACGACCTTCCCCTAGACATCCCGGGCATCCTTCCCGAAGTCCTGCTTCCCAGCAATCCCCCCGCCCTTCCGGACCCGCACGCCGGCTTTCTGGACGCGGTCCACTTTCCCCACGGGAGCGCCCCACTGGCGGAGGTGGCTCGGCGCGCCTTTACGCTGCCCCGCTCGGAAGGACGCCTTCCCTCGGTGGCAATCGTCATCGCAGACCACACCCGGCCCGTGCCGGACCGGCTCCTCCTCCCTTGGATCGTCCAGGAACTCGGCATCCCCGACGAGTGCGTCACCATTCTGGTGGGGACGGGCACCCACCGGGGCTCCACGCCCGAGGAATTGCGCAAAATGCTGGGGGCGGCAGCCGGCCGTTTCCGGGTGCTCAACCACGACTGCGAAGCCGCCGGCGACTTGGTGCTCCTGGGCAACTCCCACTGCGGAGGGGAGTGCTGGATGAACCGCCACTGGGTGGGTGCTGACCTGCGGCTGGCCACCGGGTTTATCGAACCCCATTTTTACGCCGGCTTTTCGGGCGGCTCCAAAGCGGTCATCCCCGGCATCGCCGGGCTGGAAACGGTGCGCCATTTTCACCGGGCCTCGCTCATCGCGCAGCCCAACGCTACCTGGGCGCGTCTGGCCGACAACCCGCTCCAACGTCTCACCCGGGAAATGACCGCCCTCTGCCCGCCGCACTTCATCGTCAATGTGACTCTCAACCGGGACAAGGAAATCACCGGGGTCTACGCGGGCGACGTCACCGCAGCACATGACGCGGGATGCGCCGCGGCGCTAGAGGAGGCCACCATCCGGGTGCCGCGCCGTTATCCGGTGGTGGTCACGACAAACTCCGGCTATCCCCTCGACCAGAACTTTTACCAGACGGTCAAGGGCATCTCCGCCGCGGCCCGAATCGTGGAGCCCGGCGGGGTGATTCTGGCCGCAAGCCGGTGCAACATGGGACTCCCCGAGGAGGGCGAGTTTGCGCGCATTCTGGCAGAGCCCTGCTCCGATCTGGACCTGCACCTGGCGATTCAGTGCGCCAAGACCACCCGGCACGACCAGTGGCAGGTGCAGACGCTCCTTCAATGTCTGGAAAAGGCCCGGGTGATTCTCTATTCGGACCTGTCAGAAAAAGACCGCGCCCTCACCCGGACCAGCCACACCACGGATCCCGCCGAAACGCTACGCCAACTTGCCGCAGCAGCGGGCGCTCCTCTCCCCGTGGCGATCCTGCCCCTCGGCCCGCTGACGGTGGCGACGGTACAGGAGTGATACCCCTTATCTGGATTATCGTTGATTGTTATCGCGTGGATAACACCGTTCCGCAGTTTTCGGAAAACTGGCGAGGACTTCCGTCAAATCTGACGCCCCGGGCAGGCCACTCGCAGCCCATGGCAACGCCGTGGGTTTGAGCCGTTATAAAATAGTAAGCCCTGTAGGGGCGCCCCATGATGAAGCCACTCTTTCGGATGGACCGGGCATGTTATACCACCTCTTGGTATTAACTGGCATTTTAAATGGAAAACCACTATCCTCGGTCATGCGAACACGACAACTGATCTTGGGCCGAACAGATCTAAGCGGCGAAATTG
>CANJYI010000138.1 GCA_947478975.1 Chthoniobacteraceae bacterium | reverse complement strand
GGGTGGTGCCGATGCAGTGGCCGCTGGAAGGGGTGGAGGGGGAGTGCGAGATGGAGAGCTGGATTCGTCTGGAGGGGCAGACGGTGCAGGTGCGCTCCCGGTTGACCAACCGGAGGGAAGACCGTGCCTTTTACCCGGCCCGGCACCAGGAGCTTCCGGCGGTTTATACCAATGGAGAGTTCCGGAAGTTGGTGACTTACACTGGGGACAGGCCTTTTACCGGGGGGGCGTTGAACGAATGGGTGGACCCGGGTCCGCCTTGGAAAAGTTTCACGGCTACCGAGCACTGGGCGGCTTTGGTGGACGCCAAGGGGGTGGGGCTAGGGGTGTGGCAGCCCGCCACCACGTATTGGAAGCAGGGCTGGGTTGCGGGGGAGGTTTCAAAGCAAGGGCCTCGAGACAATTCGAGCGGCTACTTGGCGCCGGTGGGGCTGGAGCACATGGACCACAACATCGTCTACGAGTACGAGACCCGTCTGGTTCCGGGAACCGTGGAGGAGATCCGGGGTTTGGTGAAGGGGTGGGAGAGCAAGCGTGGCTTGCCTGCGTACCGTTTTGAAAAGGGGCGGATGGGGTGGAGCGTGCGCGGGGGCGTCGACAGTGGGGTGCCGCTGGCGGGTGTGTGGCGGTTGCAGGCGCAGTCGGCGACACTGTTTTTGGACGGACCGGCAACCTTTTGGCGGGCGGAGTCGGCGGGCACGCTGAAGGTCAACGCGCTTTGGAAGGCGCAGACGGGCAGGTTGCGCGTGGCTTGGAAGGGGATCCGTCCCGAGGATCCCGAGGGGAGCGCCGTGTTTGAGGTGCCGGTGGGGGGGCCCCGAAGCGAGAGGACCTTCTCGCTCAAGAGCCAGCCTGGCTACAAGGGGGGGATGCAGCGCCTGATGTTGCGGATTGAGGCGCTCAAGCCCGGCGAGACGGTCGAGGTGGAGTCGATCCGGCTCGAGCCGTAGCGCGTGTTCAGGGAGCGGTCCCCTCTTTGGTCGTTTTCCTGCGGCGTTGCCTAGTCCCCCCGAATCAGCAAAAGTTTCCCACCGCCGACCAGCCCCTCTTGCACCCGGAGGGGGCGGAGATAGAAGCCGGGCGGCAGCGAGGCTTTGCGAGCGCCCCCGGTTCCCCTCAACAGGGAGCCGGCCCCGGCGGGACCGGAGAACCAAGGCATACAGGCCGGCCCAGTTTTCCACAGAAAGGGATCCGAACATTTGACTGATTTCGGGTACTAGGGATTGAGGTAAAGTGCAGTTTCGGTGTGCCCAAACTCACCCCCGATCAGAAGGTGACAGGCAAAGGGCCGGATGCCCATCTTTGTGGAAGCGGCAGGTGGCCCCGAAAAATCAACGGTTGCGGCTGAGCGCGGGAGGGCGGAGTTAGCTCGTGTTGGCGGCGGTTTGTGAGTCCCAGCTTCTCGCGGCTTGCGGCGCGCTGAAACTTGAATCAGTCTGCTTTGTTATGAGCGAGAAACGAACCGGCTGTTTGACTGCTTTCTTAGTGGTGGCGCTTCTTGTAAGCGCCATCGTCAATCTCGCTTTTTTCGCTGGTCGGGCCGGCAAAGGGGTGCGCACCGCCATTTCAAGCACTCCTGGCTCGCCTTTTGGTGAGGAGATTGTGGTGGCGGCCGGAGAGGGCGACGCAGGAAAGCGGATCGCCGTCATTTCGCTGCGCGGGGTCATCAGCACGGCGGAACCCGGCGAAGTCGGGGAGTCGGGACTGGACGACCTGCTCGCGGAACTCAAGCAGGCCCGGAACGACAACTCCGTGGCGGCCATCGTGCTGCGGATCGACTCGCCTGGGGGCGAGGTGACGGCCTCGGACATTTTGTACGAGGAGGTTTCCAAGACTCGGGCGAAGAAGCCGGTGGTGGTGAGCATGGATTCGGTGGCGGCTTCTGGCGGATACTATGTGGCTTGCGGTGGCAGTTATCTGTATGCGCACGAGACAAGCATCACCGCTTCGATCGGGGTGATCATGCAGAGCGTCAACTATCAGAACCTGCTCGAGAAGGTGGGCCTGGAGGTGTTGACCTTCAAAAGCGGCAAGTTCAAGGACCTGCTCAACGGAGCCCGCGAACTGACAGAGGCCGAGCGCGAGTACGTCCAAGGGCTCATCAACCAGTCCTATGCGAAGTTTGTGGGAATCGTGGCGCGCGAGCGGAACCTGGACGAAGCGGAGTTGCGCAAGGGAGTGGCCGACGGCCGGATCGTTTCCGGAAGCGACGCGCTCAAGGAGCGCCTCGTCGACGAGTTGGGCGGTTTTGAGCAGGCGCTGGAAAAGGCGCGCGAACTTGGGAAGGCACCGGGCGCGGCGGCGATCCGGTTTACGACGCCTCTGGCTTTTGGAAAGCTGGTGCGGTTTTTGAGTGAGTCACCCCGGCCCGCGGGAAAGTTGAAGCTGGAAATTGGGGCTTCCAACGGACCCAAGCTCCAAAGCGGGCGTCTGTACTTCCTGTCGCCCGCGCTGATGCCCTAAAGAGGGCGCGGTTCTTCACCTTCATTTTGGCGCTCCGCCGTTTCCTTTTTTGAGCTCGGAATACCGCCCTCTAGTCTGGTTGCTGTTGGGGTTGCCTGTGCTCGGGGGCGTCCTCTATTACCTTTGGGTGGCGCGTAATTTGGGACAAAGGGGTGGGAGGGTGAGCGTGCAGTATTTTGGGCTGCCAGACCTGTTTTTGACCTGCTCCCTTGGGCTGTATTTCGCCGCCTCGGGCGTGATGTTTTTGCTGAAGGCTGAGCCGCAGCCCGGTCTGCGGCCGGAGCAGGTTTGGAACAATGCGGGCTTCATGACCGCCGTGCTGGTGGCGGTACTGGTGTTTGTGGGGATACGCCCCGTGCCGCTGCTCAAGGCCTTTCATTTAAGCTGGGACGCAGCTTCTTCGTTTTTGTTGAAAGCGGCTCTTTCGCTGCTGACTGCGCTCCCGCCGATCTATGCGATGAGCTTGCTCTGGGAGCGGTTCCTCCCGGGAGCGGGTCAGGAACAGGCGCTCGTGTCACTTTTCCGTAATTCTGTGGAAACGGGGGATTCGCGCGCGGTCTGGCTCGTCGTGGCTTCCGCCTTTCTCGGGGCGCCTCTGCAGGAGGAGATTTTGTTCCGCGGCTACTTCTACGTGACGCTCAAGCGTTACATAGGGGCGGTGGGATCGGCGTTGGTGGTCAGCTCGCTGTTCGCGGTCTGCCACGGCTACGCCGGGGTGATTCCGGGGCTCTTTATCCTGTCGCTGTGCCAGACCGTGTTGCTGGAGCGTTACGGTTCGCTCTGGGTGTGCATTGCAATGCACGCCTGCTTCAACGGGCTGGGTCTGGTGCAGCTGTATATGGAGGCGCGGGGATGGATGTACCACTGACCCTTGCCGCCCTGGGGGAGGATGCGTTGGTGGAGCGGTTGGTGGGGTTGCTGCCTGTTTCAGGGGACGCAGTTGTGGCGGGCCCCGGGGACGACTGTGCGATTGTCGAAGGGGCGTCTTCCGACTGTTGGTCCCTGCTCAAGGCGGATGCCGTTGTGGAGGGCGTGCATTTCGTGCCCGGGGAAAAGATGGCGCGGGTTGGATGGAAGGCCCTTTGCCGGGCGATCAGCGACGTGGCGGCCATGGGCGGGGTTCCCCTGCATGCGCTCGTGAGCGTGACCGCCGCGCCTGCGACTCCCTGGGTGGTGTTGAGGGACTTGTACCGGGGGCTGGCAAAGGCTGCGCGGGCGTATGAGGTGGCGGTGGTGGGTGGGGAGACGACGCATTCGAACGGCCCCCTGGTGTGCAGTGTATTTTTGACCGGGCGCGTGGAACCGGCGCGTTGCGTGCGCCGCTCTGGGGGGCACCCGGGGGACGTCCTGCTGGTGACGGGCCGGCTGGGCGGCTCATTTGAAAGCGGGCGCCATCTGGATTTCAAACCGCGGGTGGCGGAGGCACGCTGGCTCTCGGCCCATTTTCGACCCAATGCAATGATGGATCTTTCCGATGGCCTCGCCAAGGACGGGCCACGGCTTGCGCGGGCAAGCGGCTGCGGGCTGGAACTGGATGTGGACGCGATTCCCCGCCGGCGAGGCTGTTCCGTCGAGGGGGCCTGCGCGGACGGTGAGGATTTTGAGCTGCTCCTTGCCGTCTGCCCGGACCGTGTGGAGGGATTGCTGGCAGAATGGAAGCGTGCCTTTCCGCGTTTGTCCCTCACGCGGGTCGGACGTTTGCTCGAGGCGGGGGAGGGCTTGCGTCCCCGTGCTATTTTCAATCTCCGTGGATACGATCATTTCCAATAGCCCCGAAGAAACCAAGGCCGTCGGCCGCACGCTTGCCGCCACCCTTCAACGAGGGGCGGTGGTTGCCTTGATTGGGGACTTGGGGGCGGGCAAGACGCATTTCACCAAGGGACTGGTGGAGGAGTTGGGGGGGGATCCTGCTGAGGTGACGAGCCCGACCTTCACGCTGGTTCACGAGTACAGGGAGGGGCGCCTGCCGGTGTTTCACTTCGACTTCTACCGGCTGGAGGAAGCCTCGGAACTGCGCAACATTGGCTGGGAGGACTACCTGCTCGAGGACGGTGTGGTCGTGGTGGAATGGGCGGAGCGGTTTCCTGCGGCGTTTCCCGAAGGGACGGTGCGGGTGTGGTTTTCAATCGGCGATGGCAACCAGCGAAAATTGGAGGTGGAAAAATGAGGGTGCTTGCTTTGGAGGCGTCTACGGATTTTGCGTCGGTGGCGCTTTTTGAGGAGGGGCGGTTTGTTTTTGAGGAGGCTTTTGCCTCCAAGCGTTCCCTGTCAGCCGACCTGTTTCCGCTGCTTTGGAGGCTCTTGGAGCCTGTGGGCGGAGTCGACAGGGTCGTGGTCGGCTTGGGGCCCGGTTCTTATGCCGGCGTGCGGATTACCATTGCGGCCGCACTGGGACTGCAGGCGGTGTGGGGCTGCGAACTGGTTGGAATTCCGAGTGTCGCGGCGTTGCCTGAGGGGACTGGCTGCTTTCAAGTCATTGGGGATGCCCGCCGCGGCACCTGGTATTACTCGCGCGTGGAGGCGGGTGTGTGTGTTGAGGGGCCGCTCCTTGCGGATTCGGGCGCTGCGTTGCGCGCGCATTTGGACAATGCCAAGGGTGCGGTCTACGCCACCGAAGAACTCCCGCCCGAATGGGGGGCCGGCGTGCTGCTTCCGAGCGCCTCCATTCTGGCCAAGCTGGCCGCTGCTGGAACGGGGATCGTGCAAACAGCGGACCTGGAGCCCCTTTACCTGCGCGATGTGCACATCACGAAGCCTGCGGCCGCCCGCGGGTAAGGCGTCGGGCAGCGTCTTTCTCTGAGATCCGACACCCCTAATCCACCGTGGCCTTGGGCGCTGCGATCACCACGGGCGGCGGGCCTGTGGGTTTGGGCGGAGTACCGGGCGGCGGCGCGGGTGCCGGTGGCGGAGGGGTGTATTCCACCAGATAATCTGTCGCAATTGGGTGGGTGAAGCTCGGCTTGTCCCACATCTCCCAGCCCACGGGAAGTCCGTCCAAGTCGACTAGATCGCGGGCCCCCAGGTAGGTGGGGATGGAATCCTTGCAGACATGAAACCAGACAACCGCCTTTGGGTTTGCCTTGAGGGCGTTGAGCTGGGAGCGGAAGGCGGAACTCATCTTCCGCGCCTGCTCGACGGTTTCTCCGCCAGTCGGCTTTGGAAGCACAGTCAGCTGGATGTTGGGGGAGTTTGGTCTTTGGAGGACTTCGACTTTGACGTCCCGGTTGCCGACGTTGGCCCTATTGAAGAAGTTGGCCATCTTCAGGGGGTCGAAGGTGAGCTTTCGAACAGGGGCCGGTTGCCCTGTGGAACCTTTCTTCATCAGCACCTTGCCGTCGGGACCCTTCACGGTTTCCCGGCGCGTGGTGTAGTCGGCGTTGCCGTTTTTAAGCTCCTCCTCCACCGCTTTGGCGAAATCCTTTTCCCTGAGGAACACCAGTTTGCCCTCCGAAACAAGCACCCGCTGGAGCTCGGCCTGTTCCGGCATGGGCTTTGGATTGGGGAGGCGGATCGCGATGCCTGGAGGGGGGACGTAAGGAGGAGTGGTATCGAGCTTGATCTTCAGCTTGTCGATTTCGACAAGGAGCTCTGAAACCGTTAGCTTTCGCTGGTCGCGCTCCTTTCTCAAGGCGTCGATCTGCTTGATCAACTTGTCGAGATCCTCCAGCACGACGGGGTTTTTGGCTTGGGCGGCCTCCACGTCCTTGAGGGCTTCGACCACCTTCTCCAATTCCTTTTGCAGCTTTGCGGTTTCGGCGGCGACCTCGGCGGGATCCTTGCTGGTGTCGATCTTGGCGAGCTCTTCCTTGAGCTGCACATGCTCCTCTTCGGAGACCAGCGGGAGTTCGGAAAGAACCTTTTTCACCGATTTGGCCAGTCCGATCCCGATCATGACCAACACGATGATCAACACACCCACGACGTTGGTCATGGTGTCCATGAGGGCCACGAACGGAAGTTCTTCGTCGTGCGGTTTTGCTTTGCGTGCCATGGCGGGAAGGGAAGGCTAGGGTTTGGGGGGCGCTGCCGGCGGGGGAGCGGTTCCCGGGGGAACTCCGGGAGCCGGTGGGGCCATCATGGGTGCGGGAGGCGCGCCTGGCGCAGGGGGCGCACCGGGTACGGGAGGCTTCGGCGGGGCCAGTGCTTCCGGGGGTGCGGGAAGGGCGCCCGCCAGTTTGCCGAAGAGTTTCAAATCGAGTGCGCCGCTTCCGGGGACGGGGAGTTTTCCGATCTGGTCCACGCGGAAGCCGAACTTGGACTGGGCCCAGCCTGCACCCAGGTTGTAGGAGCGCATGCCGTCGTCACGCATCAGAAAAATGATCTTGGCCTGGGGGATCTTTTTGATCGAGTCGAGGAAGGCGTTGAAGTTTGCGTCTGCCACAATCACGTCGGGCACGGCGCTCACCGTCGACTTGTCCCTCTCGTTCCAGAAGTAGGTGAGCTTGTCTCCCGCTGCGTCGATGAAGAAGACGGAGGTGCCTGCTGCAAGGCCGGAGCCTGCGGGGTTGACCGTGACCGTTGGATCCTTTTTCCCCTCGGGCGGCTTGAGTTTGGCCAGAAGGTCTAACAGTTCAGCCATTTTCTTACGCAGATCGGGCTCCTGTTCGGTAAAGCCGCGGATTTCGCGCAGGATGTTTTCCAGCTCCACTTGAAGCTTTGTGGCGGAGCTTTTGTTCTCCTCCTTCATCGCTTCCGAGTTGGTCAGGAGGTTTTTGATCTTCTCAGCCTGCTTGGTCTTCTCCTCCTTTTTTTCCTGCAGCTCCTTAAGTGCCTCCACCTTCTCGGTGATTCCGGCGTACTTCGCGGTGTTTTCCTGTTGCAGCTTCAGGAGGCGCAGATGCTCCTGCGCCCGCTCTATCTCCTCGGGCGAGCGGCCGTGGATGCGCTGTGTCTGGGCGACGACAAGCACCACGATGATCAACACCAGCACGCCGATGAGCGAGCAGAGGATGTCCAGAAACGGAATCAGCATCAGCTCTT
>CANJYI010000137.1 GCA_947478975.1 Chthoniobacteraceae bacterium | reverse complement strand
TGGATGCAGTTCGCCAGCGGACGGGGAGTGGAGGAAGCCCGTTTGCTCGATTTTCTGGGCGTGGTCGACAAGCTGGAGCGGGCTCCGGAAGCCGACAGCCGCCGAAAGCTGGAAGAGTTCGGCATCTCTTTGGAAGCGGTGCGCTCCTTCATCGCTCAACCGGAAGCCGAGGCGGGCAAGCTGCATGGCATCCTTGCAGATCTCAAGGCACGCGGCATGGACCAGTTTGTGACGGTTGATTTAACCATCGTTCGGGGGCTGGCCTACTACACGGGACTTGTGTTTGAGGTTTTCGACCGCGGAGGGAAGGAACGGGCTCTCGCCGGTGGCGGCCGCTACGACGCACTTTTGGAGGTCATGAGCGATGGAAAGGTACGGATGCCCGCTCTTGGCTTTGGGATGGGGGACGTGGTCTTGGCCAATTTGGTGGAGGAGGTTCCGGGCGCATCGCAACGGCGCGACGAATGGCTCGCAGCCCGGCGTGCGGCGGAGGTGTACATCGTCGTTGCAGAGGAATCCAAACGTGCCGAGGCGCTCCAAGTGCTGCAACAACTCCGGGATGCCGGATGGCGCACGGATTACGCCATGGGGCCTGCCAAAGTGGGCAAGCAGTTTCAGGCGGCGGAATCGCTGGGAGCGAAATTTGCAGTCGTAGTGGGAGCGGAGTGGCCTGAATTAAAGGTCAAGCAACTCACCACCCGTGTGGAATCAACCTGCTCCTGGCAGGAGCTCACCGCCTTCCTTCAAAAATAAAGATTCTCCGCTGTTTTGAGCGGATCACTTTCCGCTGCCCCCTCATGGAGCGGAAAGTTCTCCGCATTTGATGGAGATTCGCAGCTGTTCCTCACGGCCTACTCTCATCTGTTGAATCTGCCACATCTGCGGATCAGCCTCTGAGCAATAGGTTTGTGTTCCTTTCGCAGGAGCGCCGGTGGTCTGCAGCGTCTTCTTGCGGACTTGGCTACCTAGCGCCCATCATGTCCTTGCGCCGATACGCACTGACCTTGGTACTGAAGTGCATGTCGTACAGTTGCTTGACGTTATCTAGATGCATCAGCACCCAAGGCTGCAGCGGCGACCTGCCATTCTTAGTGAAAACAATGTCATCCGCAAGGTAGGCGCAGGAGTGATACGCATCACCGGTCTTTGTGTCGGTGAAAAACAGGACGTCCCCCAGCTCGTAGGGCGGCTCCACCGGCGTGAACTTTTCCAAAGTGTAAGCCGTCGCCTGTACCGGATCGGCCAGTCGATCCAGCGGCTGGGTATTGAAAAAGTTCAGCGAAGACCAGTGGCAATCCGGCAGGTAACCCGAACGGGAGGAGGAGGGATCAGGAAACGTGTAGAGAATCTTTCGGATCCCCGCGGGAAGAAGATGCAAAAGGTCGATGCGGTCGATGTTCTTGTGGCGCTTGAGCGAGGCCATGAAAGACGATGTATCCTTCAGGCGGAAGCCCTTGTGCCAGTACGCAGCAAGCTTTTCGGTGCTCAGAGTGTTTAGTGCTATTTTCGCCACCAGACTGGGGGTGCGGCTCAATGCACGGAGAACAGCCATCCTTTCCTTCTCGGTCGAGAGCAGTCCCAGAAGGGCCGGAGTATCGGAAAACTGCAGCATCGACCCCTGCCTGTACGACACGGCCTTGATGAAATCCAAAGTCCTCTCCGTGAGTTCAGCCCCTTTCGCCCACTCCTCAACCGAGCCGCCATAAAGGATCTCGGGTTCCACGTGAAAGGAGTTCTCCTGAATCTTGGCGAGCTCTGCGTACAAAGCCAACCGGTCTTCCTTTTGAATCTGCACCAGATCCTCGGTGCGGGGAAAAACCACCACCCCCTCAGCCTCCTCCAGCCAGCGATCCCGGTCGCAAAGCTTTTCGGCAACCCCCTCTTGCCTCACAATTTTCCGTATCAAATCGGCCACCGCGTCGCCCTGCATCTTCCCAAAAAACCAGCGGGTCCGCACGGATGTTGGCTCGCTGGCTCGGATCAGCTCGATCGGAGCCTCCAACAGCACCTCGAAGGTCTCCAGTTGGCCCCATGGCCCCTTGTCAGAAAGCCTCGCTTGCTTCTCCTCTTGGGCAGAAGAAACAGACTCCTCCGCGACCGTCTGCGCCGTCCCTTCACCGGTTAGCTGGACTCCGCTCGCACGGACTTCGCCGCCTACCACCAACGCTGCGGCCACGCTGAGAAACATGTGCAATTTTTTGAAATAAGCGCAGTTCACTGTTGAAAATAAGTTTTAATTCTTTCCGGCAGGCCAAGCCCCACCACAAAACTATAAGCTCCCCTTTTTCTGTGCAACGCTCCTTTCTGGAGAGTTTCGCCCCCGGACCCGGGGCGCCCCTCGTTTCAGCCGCGCCTTCCCGGCTTGCCGCCGGGCGCTGACTCCTTTTGACTCTCCCTCCCTATGTTTTCACACGTTGTCATTTTCTGGACCCGCCCTGAAATCTCCGACGCCACCGAGCAACTCCTTGCCGGCGCCGAACGCTACCTGCGCCCCATCGAGGGCGTGTTGAGTTTTCACGTGGGCAAGATGTCCCCCAGCGAACGCAGTGTCGTCGACCAGAGCTACCAAGTCGCCCTGAACCTTGTTTTCCCCAGCAAGGACGCCGAAAAGGCCTACCAGATCCACCCGCTCCATTTGGAATTTGTCGAAAAGGTGTTCAAACCCTGCTGCCAGAAGGCCGTTATTTACGACTTCGAATAGGTCAGCCGACGGCCCAACCGCTCCCATCGCCCCTTTCCAGCCCCTGTATTTCAAGCCTCTTATGTCCACCCACGCCTCAGTCACCCGCATGGAAAAGATCGTCAGCCTTTGCAAAAGGCGCGGCTTCATCTTCCAAAGCAGCGAAATCTACGGGGGCCTCAACGGGTTCTGGGACTACGGCCCGCTGGGCGCGGAGCTCAAGAGGAACGTCAAGGAGCTCTGGTGGAAAAGCATGACCCGCATGCGCGATGATGTCGTCGGCCTCGAGGCGACCATCATCATGCATCCCAAGGTCTGGAAAGCCTCTGGCCACGTCGACACCTTCTCCGACCCGATGAGCACCTGCCGGGCCTGCAAAAAGCTCGTCCGCTCCGACCAGGTCTGGGAGATGCTCGAAACCGTCCCCTGGGCCGACGCCATCCGCGCCGCCGCCCCCGAAGGCAAACCGGACGCAGCAGCGCTCCTCAAATGGGCCACCGGCAAAGGCCAGCGCATCGTACCGAACCTGGCGCTTGTCCAGCAACCGGAGGCCATTCTTGCCCGGGTCGCGGAACGCTCCGCCGAGGCCGAGGCCTCCGTGCACACGCTCTTCCAACTCTTGTGCACCGCCTCCGCCGAAGGGCCCTTGGCGACTCCCTGCCCGCACTGCGGCGGCGAGCTGACCGAACCGCGCCCCTTCAACCTGATGTTCAAAACCTACGTGGGCCCGGCCGCCACGGAGGAGGACGTCGCCTACCTGCGCCCTGAAACCGCGCAGGCCATCTTTGTGCAGTTCAAAAACGTCGTGGAAACCAGCCGGGTCAAGGTGCCCTTTGGGATCTGCCAAATCGGGAAGGCTTTCCGCAACGAGGTGACCCCGCGCAACTTCACCTTCCGCTCCCGCGAATTTGAACAGATGGAGCTCGAGTTCTTCATCAAGCCCGACGAGGTCGTCGAGGCGCAGACGGGCCATCTCGCCAAGCTCGCCCCCGGCGAGGTCCCCTCGACTCCGCAGCCAGACTGGGGCTGGGAACTCTGGCACAAGTACTGGGTGGAAGAACGCTTCCGCTGGTACGAATCCGTGGGCCTCAAGCGTTCCTCCCTCGAGGAATACTGGCAGAAGCCGGACGAACTGGCTCACTACGCCCGCGCCACGGTCGACATCCTTTACAAGTTCCCCTTCGGCACCCAGGAGCTCGAAGGCATCGCGGCCCGCGGAAACTTCGACCTCACCCAACACCAGACGCACTCCGGCAAATCGATGGAGTACTTCGACCAGGAAGCGGCCGTGAAATACGTCCCCCACGTGATCGAGCCGTCCGCAGGGGTGGACCGACTGATCCTGGCGCTTCTGTGCGAGGCCTTTGAAGAGGAAGAGGTCACCGATGAAAAGGGCAACAAGGAAGTCCGCACCATCCTGCGCTTCAGCCCGCGGGTGGCCCCGATCAAGGTCGGCATCTTTCCGTTGCTCAAAAACAAGCCGCCGCTAGTGGCCAAGGCGCTTGAGATCCAGAATCTTTTGCGCCCCCTCATGAACGTGTTTTACGACGACAGCGGCGCCATCGGCCGCCGGTACCGCCGGCAGGACGAAGCGGGCACCCCGTTTTGCGTGACAGTTGACTTCGACACCATCGGCGAAAACGGCCCCGAAAACGAGGGGACCGTCACCCTGCGCAATCGTGACGCCATGACCCAAGAAAGGGTGCGCATCGCCGACTTGCCCGCGCTGTTGCTCGCGCAGATCTCCTGACGTAACGCTGCGTTTTTCCCGCGTCTCCACCGCTCCCATGGCCGGCTTTGATTTCGATTTCGCCGTGCTTGGAGGCGGCAGCGCGGGGTACGCCGCAGCCTCTCTCGCCGCCCGCGCAGGCCTGCGCACGGTGGTCGTGGACGGCGGCGCGGAGGTGGGCGGCCTTTGCATCCTGCGCGGCTGCATGCCCAGCAAGACGCTCCTGGCCACCGCCGCCCGCGCCGAGACGGTCCGGCTTGCGGCCGAGTTTGGTGTGCGCGCCAGCTTCGGGGGCGTCGACGGCGCCGTCATGCAAACCCGCAAGCGCAGGCTGATTTCGGAATTCGCCGACTACCGGCGCGGCCAACTGGAGGCAGGGCGTTTCGCATTTCTCAGGGGGAGGGCTCGCTTCACCAGCCCGCATTCGCTCTCAATCGAGGAGCTGGGTGCAGAAACGGACGGCTTCCTCGCAGTGGCAAGGACACTCACCGCGAAGACTTTCCTGATTGCCACGGGCTCCCGCATCGACACGCCACCGGTACCCGGTCTCGAGGAATGCGGTTTTCTCGACAGCGACCGCTTTTTGGAAAGCGAACAGATCCCCGCCTCCGTCACCGTCCTCGGAGGCGGCGCGATTGCCTTGGAGGCAGCCACCTTCTACGCGGCCGTCGGCTCCCGCGTCACGGTGCTGCAGCGCTCCGAGCGGATCCTCAAGGAGGCCGATCCGGATGTTTCCGAGGCGTTGGCCGCCGGGCTCCGCAGCCACGGCATCCGTGTGGAAACGGGCACGCAGCTGTGCTCGGCCTTCGCAGGCCCGGAGGGAAAGTTGATCGTTTTCCGCCAAAACGGAATTGAGAAGCAGGTCGCGTCGGAGGAAATTGTTTGCGCCCTCGGACGACAGGCGGCCACCAGGGGACTCGACCTGGAAAGCTGCGGCATCGCACTGACCGGCTCGCGGGTCGTCGTCTCTCCCACCCAGCAGACCAGCCTGCCGCACATTTTTGCAGCGGGCGACGTATGCGGGCCGCTCGAGGTGGTGCACATCGCCATCCAGCAGGCCGAGACGGCCGCGCGCAACGCGGTGCGCTATTTGAGCGAAGCGCAGGAACCCCTTGAGGAGACCGACTACCGACTCAAGCTGCTCGCGATTTTCTCGGAACCCGGCATGGCGATGGCAGGCCTGACGGAAGCCGAGGCACGGGCGGAGGGAATCCCTTTCCTCTCGGCGAGCTACCCATTCAACGACCACGGAAAATCCATGGTGGAAGGGCAGTTAGATGGCTTCGTAAAGCTGCTGGTGCACGCCCTCACCCGCGAGATCATCGGCGCCTCCGTGGTGGGTCCGCACGCAGCCGAGCTCATCCACGAAGTGGTTGTCGCAATGCATTTCCGCGCGACTGCCGGCGACTTGGCGCGCATCCCCCACTACCACCCGACGCTGTCGGAGATCTGGACCTATCCCGCCGAGGAGCTGGCGTGAAAACCGCAGCCTGCGGTGGCCGTGCGGTTGAATGGACTCAGCCGCATTGATTCCATTGACCCTTGGGGGCCGATTGCCCTAAGCACAAGGCCTCCTTGAACCCGCTCAGAACGCGCCAGTTCTCAGCCCTGGATCCCCCCTCCAATGCGCGCCCTCCCCTTCCTGCCAGCTTTCCTGCTCCTTCTCCCCTTCCTGAACGCCCAAGGCGCCCCGCGCAAGGTCGATTTCAACAGGGATGTCCGCCCGATCCTTTCCGACAACTGCTTCGCCTGCCATGGCTTCGACGCCAAAAAACGCGAGGCCGAGCTCCGCCTCGACACCCCCGAGGGCGCCTACGCCGTCCACGACGGCGTCCAAGCATTCAAGCCGGGAACCCCCGCCCAGAGCGAGGCCCTGCGGCGCATCCTTGCCCAGGATCCCGACGAGGTAATGCCTCCCCCAAAGTCCCACAAAAAACTCACCCCCGCGCAGGTGGACACCTTGCGCCAATGGATCGACGAGGGCGCCGTTTACCAGCGGCACTGGAGCTTTGAACCGCTGGTAAAACCATCTGTGCCGGTCGCCCTTCCCAATGTCTCGCCGATCGACTTCTTTTTGCGCGAGGCGCTCAAGAACCACGGCCTGCTCCCCGCCCCGGAGGCTCCCCGGGAGCAACTGATCCGCCGCGCCACGCTGGATCTCACCGGCCTTCCGCCCACCCCCGCCGAGGTAGATGCGTTTCTTGCGGACGGCGCCCCCGGCTCCTACGAACGCGTGATTGATCGCCTGTTGGGATCCGCCCGCTACGGCGAACACATGGCGCGTCCCTGGCTGGACGCCGCCCGCTACGCCGACACCCACGGCCTGCACCTCGACAACGAGCGCAGCATGTGGCCCTACCGCGACTGGGTGGTCAAAGCCATCAACGACAACCTCTCCTTCGACCAGTTCACCACCTGGCAGCTCGCGGGCGACCTGCTCCCCAACGCCACCCGCGAGCAGCGCATTGCAAGCGGCTTTAACCGCTGCAACGTCACCACCGGCGAAGGCGGTTCCATCGCCGAGGAATGGCTCTTCCGCTACGCCGTGGACCGGACGGAGACCACCATGGGCGTCTGGATGGGACTAACCGCAGGGTGCGCCGTCTGCCACGACCACAAATTCGACCCGCTCACCGCCAAGGATTTCTACTCGATGTACGCCTTCTTCAACAGCGCGGCCGATCCGGCGATGGACGGCAACATCCTGTTGACGCCCCCCGTGCTGCAACTGGCCACTGCCGAGCAGGAAAAACAGCTCTCAGAACTCGACTCCCAAATCGGCGCCAAGAAGAGCGCCATCCGCGAGGCCATCGCCAAACTCGATTACATCGACCCAGCCACCCTCAATCCGCCGCCGCCGGTGCAGTCCGGTGAAACCGTCTGGTTTGAGGACGCCTTCCCCGCCGGGGCGAAGGTCGAATCCTCGGGGGCGCCGACGATGCTTGTGAGCGGCCCGGAGGCGCTGTTGCACAGCGGAAAGGCTGCCCTGCGCCGCCAGGCCAAAGGGGTCGCGCAGGACTTTTTCACCAACGGCGCC
>CANJYI010000136.1 GCA_947478975.1 Chthoniobacteraceae bacterium | reverse complement strand
GGAACCTTGGTCTCCCAGGCTGATTCAAACGTCTATCAGTTTTCCACCACGGGAGGGAAAACGACCGCGACCGTGCGCCCGACGTCCTCTGTGGGAACGGGGGATTTCAGGTTGGATTTGTTGGATGGAAACGGAGCATCTGTGGTGGTTGCCGATCCGGTGGATGCGCTCGGGGCGTCCATTTCGCAGACTTTGATTGCTGGAGTCTATCGGTTGAAGGTCGTGCCCACAGGGACGGGGGCTGAACCAGAAGGCGGATACAAGACCGGGTATTCTGCCTACGGCTCCTTGGGAGGCTACGCCATGAGTGGGATGGTCGAGGGGGCAAACACCCTTCCCGCCTTCCTCAATTCAAAGCTGATCACAGCGACCGAGAAGCTGGCTGTTTCCCAAAAGTTTGAGGTGACCGATCCGGGCAAAACCACGGTAACGAAACTGGCGGAAAAGCTCCCGGCCGGTTTGACGTTTGACCTGGCAAACTTGGTGCTGAGCGGGACTCCTCCGGAGGGGGCGTCAAACGGGGTCTGGTCTCTGACTCTCCTTGCCAAGAGCAGCGCTGGAGAGACCCGGATGGAGTTCAACCTGGTAATCTCGCAGCAAAGCCTGTCACTCACCGACGCATTGGGATCGGCCGTCAGCGAAATCACGACCCTGCCGACCTCGCCTTGGATTGGCGTTCTCAGAACCTTGGCCAGCGGCACCTCCGGTACCGTTGCCCAAAGCGGGCCCGTCGCGGACAAGGGAACTTCCTTGATTCGGTGCAACTACACGGCCCCAGCGATTCCCAGTTCGCTTTCGGGTGGCGGAAGACCCCCTTGGAGCATCATGACCTTCTACTGGCAGAGCGACACTGAGTCGGGCAAGGACATCGTTCAGTGCAAGGTCGATGGGGCTTTGGCAAAGGACATGATCACCGGGCAGCCGCTTTTGTTGAGTGGCAAGCGGGATTGGGTGAAGCAGACCGTCCTGCTCTCCGGCACAGGGACCCGGAGAATAGAGTTTGCCTACACAAAGGATGCGAATCTCAAGTCCGATGTGGACAAGGTCTGGGTGTACGGGATTGAGATCGGGCAACCGCCGCTGATCAAGACCTCGCCGGCATCCTCCGTCCGTGTAGCGCCAGGGACAGCAGTCGGTTCGGGGAACTTTTCTCTGAGTGCAGAGGCGACCGGGGCAGCGAGTGTCGCCTGGTGGAAGAACGGTATCGCTTTGGTCGACGGCACGAGCGCCAGCGGAAGCACCCTTTCGGGTGTGAGCACCGGGACCCTGACCGTGACGGGACCGAAGGCCGCAGACGCCGGGGTCTATTGGCTGGTGGCCAAAAACAGCTGGGGGGCGGTTGCCTCCGGTCGCTCTGAGGTTGTGGTTTGGGTGCCGCCGGTGATCACCAGCCAGCCGGTTGCTCCAATCGGATTGAGGGTTGGCGACCCTCTTATTTTGACTGTCGAGGTCAGCGGGGCCCAGCCGATGTATTATCAGTGGCAGAAAGACGGGGTGGCAGGCCGTTGGAGTTCGACGCCCAGCTTGACAATCAACCGGACGACTCCGGCGAGTGCCGGCAAGTATGTGCTCGTAGCGGTGAACCCAAGTGGAACGGTCTCTTCGCAGGAGGTGACTGTGAGCTTTGCCCAGGCCGCAGGGAAGAGTTCCGCAGCGGCTCGATAGGGGCCCAGTTGCGCACGGCGAAGCGCCGTGAGAGCGAAGAAAAAAGCGGAAGCGCTCCTGTGCTTCCGCTTTTTCTATTTTTGGGCCGGGCAAATCGCTGCTAACCCGAGTTCCGCCGGAACACCGCCGTAGGGAACGCCCGCAGGAATCAGCAAAGACTCGCGTATTTCTTGTGGGTGTGCTAGAGACATCAGGGGCATTTGCGCGCGCAACTTTCGCTGAAAGCGCGGGGGGCGCTGGGGCCCGTTCCTGACTGATTAAATGAAATCGGACGCACCCAAAACGGACCTTCCAACGGGACGGCGCCTGAAGCGGGCGGTGCTTTGGAGCGTTTGCGCGTGTCTCTGTCTTCTTGCTGCCTCTCACTTGGGCGGTGGGGCCCGGGGCGGGCATTCTCTTGCGGAGGGCGTTTCTGTCGGAGGCGTTTCTGTCGGAGGCGTTTCTGGTGTGTCTTTCCACGTTTTGGAACAGGGCGGCGGACGGGGTGTGTTCTTTAACGGAGCGCCTCGCGGTGTACCACTGGTGGGAAACCGCGGTCCCGGGGCTCGGTTGAATCGTCCGAACGGCGAGGAAGGCGGGCAGGGTGCTCCGGCGGACTTGAGGTCAACCAAGGGAAGAGTGGTGGAGTTGAGGCCTGAGGCGCTTCGCGGTTGGGCCAATCTGAAAGAAGGGGACCCGGTAGAGTTGCCTTGGTTTGGGGACCTGCCCTTGCTGGGGACCGCTCATTTGCGCATGGAGGACATGGGCTGGTTGCGGTTTGGCGGCGAGCTGCAGGAGGGAGCGGGTTCGTTTTCGCTCAGTTTGCGGGCGGGGGAGGTGAACGGGGCAATTCTGCTCCCGGGGAGCGGGATCGCGCTGGAAATTCGCACCGAACCCGGAGGTGCGGTTTTACTGGTGGAGCGTCCTTTGGACGCAAGGCTATGCTGGCCGGCTATGGCTGCTGCAGTGAGCGGTGAGGGGGCCTCTGCTGCCGCGGCAGTTTCGACGGATACCTTTGGGGGGGTACCGCAGGTTAATACAAGGCCCGGTGCGCGCGGGCTTATCTCCCTCAACTTTGAAGGGGGCGTGGCGACTGATCCGGTGTGGAACTACGGAAAAGCGATTGCGTTTGCCCCGGCGGCGCTGACCGCGAGTGGGATTTTGGAGGTGGTGGCGCGGGTAGCGGAGGACTATGCGCCCTTCGACATGGCGGTTTCGACAATCTTGGCCGACTACGAGGCGGCTCCGGTGGGCAGGAGGACCCGGGTGCTGGTGACGCCCACGAGCACGGCCCTACCGGGCAGCGGCGGGGTGGCGATGATCAACGCCTGGAGTGCGGCTGGGCGGACGATGAGTTCCACTGTGCCCGCGTGGGTTTTTGCATCCACGCCGAAGTACGTGGCAGAGGGAGTGTCGCACGAGGTGGGGCACACCCTGGGACTGAACCATGACGGCACGGAGACGCCTGATGGTCGGACCGCGTCGGCGTATTACAAGGGGCACGGAGGGGACTTGTCCGACCCGTTGAGTTGGGCGCCGATCATGGGGGAGTCCTACACCCGCTCGCAGACCCAATGGAGCCGGGGGGAGTATGCCGGTGCAAACAACAAGGAGGACGATATCGCAATTATCAAGAGGAAGACCAACGGGGTTGGGTACATCGACGACTCCTTTGTGGGGGTGCACGCTTTGGAGGTGACGGGGGGGAGCTTCGATGTCTCGGCGGTGGTACACCACGGGGAGAGTTCCGCGGTCTACACCTTCGCCTCTCTGGGGGGGACGCTTAACGCCTCTCTGAAACCCAAGGTGGCCAAGTACGGAAATGCGGACTTAAGAATGGAGGTGGCCGACCAGAATGGAACGGTATGGGCGGTTTCAGATCCGCTTGCCACGACGGCGGCGCAGGTGAATGTGGTGCTTCCCGAGGGCACCTATTCCATCACGGTGAGCGCCGGTTGCACCGGTCCGAAGCCGTGGGACGGTTATTCGACAGGCTATCCGACTTACGGCGCGCTGGGACAGTATGTGTTGGCGGGAACGGTGGAGAACTTTGCAAGGGCGCCCGACTTGACGAGTCCGCTCTCAGTCCTGGGGATTGTGGGCGAACCTTTTTTTTATCGCTTGGGGCTGACGCAGGGCGCGGCGGTGGGGCAGTGTTTTGGCGGCGCGCCGCTGGGGGTGGAATGGGATCCACGGGAACAGGTGTTGACGGGTACGCCGCTGATGGAAAGCCTTCAGGAGGTTGGTTTTTTAATTGTGGAGGGGGCGCGTCAGACCTACCGAACCGTTAGGATTACGGTGCGTGCTGAGGGTTTGCCTGCGCTTGCGCTTGGTGAGGGGGCGGCGTCTCCGGCCACCACGCCGGATGCTCCCTGGCGGGCGCAGCTTGAAGAGCTGCCCTGGGCCTCGGCGCCCGGTTCAAAGGGGGTTGTGGCCACCAGCGGCTATACGGGGGATGGCGGGGTCAGTCGGTTGCGCTACAGCATCCCGGCGGGAAGCGTGGTGAATTTTTGGTGGAAGGTTTCCAGCGAGAGTGGCTGCGATTTTTTGGAGTGCAGGCTCAATGGCGTGGTGGCGCGCGACCGGGACACGGGGGATTTTCTGCGGGTGAGCGGCGTTAGTGATTGGAGCCGGCAGTGCGTGCAGGTGGATGGCGCTTCCGTTCTGGAATTTTTGTATCGGAAGGACTTTTCGCTCGGCGAGGACCAGGATCGGGGGTGGGTGGCAGGCTTGGAGCTCGGGCAGCGGCCGGTATTTACAAAAATGCCCGAGTCACAGAGGTTGCTGCCGGGGGTGAAGGCGTTTGCTCTGGCCGCGCAGGTGGAACACGCAACGGATTTCCAGTGGAAAAAAGACGGACTCTCGGTGGTCGACGGGGAAAGCGGAGGGCACCGCGTTTCAGGGGCGCGCACCGCGGCGTTGGGCGTCACAGGGGCGGGGGTGGCGGATTCGGGAACGTACGTGCTGGAGGCGCGCAATGCGGTTGGGACTCAAAGCAGCCGGAGGGCGGAAGTGGGCGTGCCCGGGGTGCCGATGGTGAGCCAGCGGATTTCTGCGGGGGTCGGAGTGAAGGCGGGAGACACTTTGCTGCTGAGCGTGGGCGTTTCCTGTGCAAAGCCGTTCTTTGTGGTCTGGAGCAAGGATGGCGCCCCTCTGCGCTGGACCCAGTCAACGGTGTACCAAAGGCGTGCGGCTGATGCGTCGATGTCCGGGAAGTATTCGGCCGTGGTGGTGAATGCCTACGGGAGCGTGAGCGCGGGCGAGGTCAGCGTACAGATTCGCTAAGTGGACCCTTGGCTGGCGGTCGGCGGCCGGCGGGCCCGGTTCAGGCGTGGAGTACGCAGTGGACGGATTGGTCGTGGGGTTCCGCAGGCAGGGTTTCAACGATTTGGAGCGAGAAGCACACGCCAAGGGCGACCGCATGGGGCGCAATCTCTGCAAGGGCCCGGTCATAGTAGCCGCCGCCGCGTCCGAGGCGTCGGCCGCAACTGGTGAAGGCGAGTCCCGGGACCAGGAGGCAGTCGAGGGAGGAGATGCTGACCCAATCTCCGTGGACGGGCTCTTTGAGTCTGCCACTTGTGTGCGGCGCGGGCTGGAGGTCATGTGAAGTGGTGGCCGTGCGCCAGAGCAGATTCGAGCCTTGGAGGCAGGGAAAAACGAAGCGTTTCGTCGGGTGTTCCAACAGTGGGAGCAGGTCGGGCTCCTCCGGGAGCGGCGCAAACAACGCCACGGTTGAGGCGCCTGCCCAAGCTGGGTGGTTCTGGATTTGGTCGAGGAGCGAGCGGGAGCCTTTCTGCCTGTGGCTTGCGGCGGCTTTGAGCTGGGCGCGCATGAGCCTGCGGAGGGCTTCCTTGGCGGAGGGCGGCTGCTGTGAAACTAACATAACAGTGAAAAGATGATTCGTTTTGCGCGCACCTGCAGCATCGATTAAGATACTAGCCTGTGACAAACATTGGGCGCAGATGGTCTACGGCGGAAATCCGCAAATCAAGCGGGCCTGAGAAACCGGGCGCGGAAAACGCTTTTCACGTGGGGCTGAAGCCTTCTGCCGCTTGGACCCAGCGCAATCCGTTGACCGAGATTTTGCTGCCCTCGCTTTTCACGCGGCGGGAGGGGCGGGTGGAGCGGCCGGAATGGCCTGTGGTGGCGGCGGGGGAGGTGGCCATCACTTGGATCGGGCATGCGTCGTTTCTCATCCAGACTTCCGAGGGAAACGTATTAGTGGATCCCATCTGGGGCAATTGGTTGAAGGGGATCAAGCGGATGCGCCACGCGGGAGTCGAGCCCGGGGCGCTGCCCCCGATTGACCTGGTGCTGGTCACCCACGCGCATTTTGACCACTTGGACCGGCGCTCGCTCCGCGGGGTGGCGGCGGGGCAACCGGTGGTGGTGCCCTACGAGGTGGGGAATCTGGTCCACGATCTGGGCTTTGGAATGGTGCAGGAGTTGCACTACTGGGAGAGCTTTGTGCTGGGTTCCCTCAAGGTCACTCTGACCCCCTGCCATCATTGGGGGGCGCGGATGCTCCATGATTCGTATCGGGGCTTTGGCGGCTACATCCTCGAGGTCGGGGGGCGCGTGATTTACCACTGCGGGGACACCGCCTACTTTGACGGGTTTACTGAAATTGGCCGGAGGTTTCCCATTGATGTGGCGCTGCTCCCGATTGGGGCCTACGAGCCGCCGAGTTTGCGGCCGGTACACATGAATCCGGAGGAGGCGCTTGAGGCCTGCATCGAACTCGGTGCAAAGGTGATGGTGCCGATGCACTACGGGACGTTTCGCTTGTCCTACGAGCCAATGGACGAGCCGCCGAGACGGTTGCTCGCGGCTGCGCAACTGCAGGGAATGGAGGAGCGGGTGGTTTGGATGAGAGAGGGCGGACCGCAGCTGTTTTAACGGTCGTTTTAGGAAGTTCGGACGCTGCCTCGGGGCTTCTCTGGTTGGCATGCTGTGGGCCTTGCTGTAGGGATGGGGCTCACCTCCGACCGCCCACCCCTGTGATTCTGAACGACAACCAAATCCGCGCCCTTTCCGAACAGGGCATGATCAAGCCCTACAAAAACACTTTGGTGCGTCAGTTGCAGGACGGTCAGCCCGTGCTGTCTTTCGGCCCCTCCAGTTACGGTTACGACCTTTGCCTTTCTGCCCGCGAGTTTTTGATTTTCCGGCACATTCCCGGGACGGTGGTTGATCCGAAAGCGTTTAACCCAAAAAACTTGGAGTCTACGCCTTTGCACGAGGATGCCTCGGGCGCCTACTTCATTCTGCCCGCCCGCAGTTATGGTTTGGGCGTGGCGGTGGAGGAACTGCATCTTCCGACTGATGTGACGGCGATTTGTGTGGGCAAAAGTACCTACGCAAGGTGTGGTATTATTGCGAATGTCACGCCGGCGGAAGCAGGCTGGAAGGGGCATTTAACGCTGGAATTCTCAAATTCGAGCGCTGCTGACTGTCGCATTTATGCGAATGAGGGGGTGGTCCAGATGCTGTTTTTCCAGGGGCAACCCTGCGGCACTTCCTACAGGACGCGCCGCGGCAAGTACCAGAACCAGCGGCAGCGTGTCACTCTTCCCAAGGTCTAGTCCCATGCGCACGCTCGATTTGACCAACAGCAACGGGATGCGCGTACGCGTGCTGGAGCACGGCTGCACCATCGTCGGAGTGGAAGTGCCCGACCGGGAGGGGCGCCTGGCGGACGTGGTGCTGGGCTTTAGCGACGCTTCCGAGTACCGGCGGCGCCACCCGTACTTCGGGTGTGTCGTGGGCAGGTACGGCAACCGGATCGCCGGCGGACGGTTTTCTCTGGACGGT
>CANJYI010000135.1 GCA_947478975.1 Chthoniobacteraceae bacterium | reverse complement strand
GGAAAAAGGACGCCTGGGAGCTCTTTGATCTGCGCGCGGATCCCGACGAGTTAAGGACCCTGTACGGCACCCCCGGCGCCGAGGCCCTCACCGCGCAGCTGCAGACGGAACTGTCGCGGCTGCGGAGCGCACTCAAGGACGAGGATCAGTTTGCGCAGGAGCTGCCCAAGGACGGCGTCGACGGCGGGGCGCTCCGCTGGGCGGCCGGCTTTGGCCCGCAAGGACCGAAAGAACGAGCCCTTCGCTAGAACCTCCTTGGCGGTGCGTCCCTCCCAGGCGGTGAAGGCCTGTCAAAAAACGCATGGAGCAGGCATTCAATCAATGCGCCGGCGGTGTCGCACCCGCTCAACCACCGGCTTGAATTCCTGCGGCAGCGGAATACGGAAGATCGGTGGGCTATGAGGATCTTGCGGGGATGGGCCTCTGGAGCATGGCTCTTTGTGGGAAGCCTCCCGGGATTTGGTGTTTTTTCAGCCCCCCGCCCAGGGCGTCTTATACCAAGTCTCAATGATAAGCGGAGTGTTTCCGCCCCGAAGGGGCAGGCCACTCGTAGCCCATGGCAACGCCGTGGGTTTGAGCCGTTATAAACATCAAGCCCTACAAGGGGCGCCCCATGATGAAGCCACTCTTTCGGATGGACCGGGCATGTTAGGGTGCCCTTTCAGCGCGTATTCTTTTTGGGGACGGTTTGCCCATGGCGTTGCCATGGGATGAAAGAGAAGTGCCCCTTGCGGGGCGTCAGATTTGCCGAAAATTCGCGCCGTTTTTCTGAACAAGGCGGAACGATTGATGCACGGGGCTCAGATCGCTAATAAGCCAGAAAACTCAGATAAGTGGCCTCACTTCGTGCGAAACTCCTTGCTGGCCGCCAGCGCCTGCACGAACTCGCGCATGGCGAAGTTCTTTGCTTTCACCCGCTCAACCATGCCCGCAGCCAGGTCCTCGTCGGTGAAACCAAACGGGCGGCCGAGTGCATAGGCGATGAGGTTCTCAGACAGGCCTCTGGCAAAGGACTCCGGCCTTGCAGCGATGAGGTCGCGGAGCTCAAAGTAGTCTCTGAACGCTGGGCCCTTATGGAGCGCCGCAGCCGGGTCAATGGTCCAGTGCTTGACCAGCTTTGGATTGGGTTTTCCGTTTGCATCCACTGCCTGAAAACTGTCCTCGGTGCGCCATTTGCCGACCGTGTTGAAGTTCTCCAGACCGAACCCGATCGGGTCGATGGCGCGGTGGCAGCTCGCGCATTGCGGTTGCTCTTGGTGCGCAAGCAGCCGCTCGCGCGTGGTCAGGAGCTGCCCGTTGAGACGCGTGATCTGCGGCACGTTTGGAGGCGCGTTCGGCGGCGGCTCATTGAGCAAAAATCGCAGCACCCACGCCCCGCGTTCGACAGGACTGGTGTGTTCGCCATTGCTGCCCATGGCCAGCACCGCAGCCATTCCCAGCAAGCCGCCCCGCGGCGAACCTGCCGGCAGACTAATCTTGCGAAACTCATCACCGCTGACTCCCTCGAGTCCGTAGAAGGTGCCCAGCAAGCCGTTGACAACGACGTAGTCGGACTTCAGCAAGTCGCGCACGCTGGCGTTTGCGCGCAGCAGGTGCTCGATCGTGCGGAAGACTTCGTTCCGCGCCGCGGCCTTGGTGCTCTCGTCGAAGTCGCGGTAGAGTTGCGTGTTGAACTGAAAGAAATCCAGCCGGTCCATGCGCAGCCATTGGTGCGTAAAGCCGTTGACGAACTCGCGCGAGTTCCCGCTGTCGATGAGCCGGTCCACCTGCGCCGCGAGCACTGCCGGTTTATGCAGTTCACCGCTGCGTGCGAGCGCCAGGAGCGTGTCGTCGGGCGGAGCGCTCCACAGGAAATAGGAGAGGCGCGTCGCAAGCTCCAGGGCGTTGAGCGGCCGCGGCTTTTGTTCCTCGGCGGGCTCGCTCAGATAAAGGAAACGCGGCGTTGCGAGCACGACGCTGAGAGGCTCCTTGAGTGCGGTCTGGAAGTTGTCCCCCGCCTTCATGCGCGCTTCAAAAAGCCGCACCAGCTTGTCGAGGTAGTCCGGATTGGGCGCCTTGTCGCGGAAGGCGCGCACGGCAAACCGCTCGATGACCTCCCTTGCGCCCGCGCTGTCCTGGGTGCGGGCCTGCAAAAGCGCCTGCGAAGGCGCTTCGGTGGGTGTGTTGAGCGGGCCCTGCCACTCGATCCAGTCCATCCACAGCGCCGGGTCCCGCTGCTTTGGCTCCTTGAGCATGCGGGTGCGTCCCGGCAGGCTGATTCCTTCCTTTTTCAGCGGGCGCTTCTCCATCAGCAGAAACTTGCGCGGACCGTTGGGGACGATGCGGAAGGGCAGTTCGAGAACCTCGGGCTGCTCCAGGTCGGCAGTCACCTGCCGGTTGGCAAGGAAGGTGCGGTCGTCTTTGTCGATGGGGCTGGCCTCGACAAAGGAAAGGAAGGCCCTTTCGGGAGGCATGTCCGGAACGCGCCCGATCTTGACGCGCATGACGTAGTCTCCGGTGGCCGCGTCCGGCGGCAGGTTGACTGCAAACTCGGACGTTTCGTTCACCGTGTTGTCGAGGTAGAAGCCCGTCTTGGCCTTTGGCCAGTCGAGGTACTGCTGAAACCAGCGGTTGTTTTGCTCCCAGACGTACTTGTGGAATTCCGCGGCATCCTTGTCGCGGAAGCCGAACTCCGAAAGCCGCGCCACCTCGCCGCCGCTGGCCTGCCACTTCTCGTAGTTTTGAAATTGTGTCCGCGAGCGGTCATGGATGCGCTGGATCTCGGGTGTTTTTGATTCGGGCTCGATGTGCTCGGTCTTTGCAAGGCTCGGCTGCGGCGCCACCGCCAGCGGGCCTTCCCATTCGACCCAGTCAACCCACAGGGCGGAGACCGGTCCGACACCGGTGGCCTTCCGAGCCTCCGTGTAGGCCGCATGATCTTGTTTCGGATCGCGCTTTTCGCGCAGGACGAAGGTGTGCGGACCGTCCGCGGTGATGCTCACGGGCACCTCGATGGTCTGCGGGGCGCTCGTGGTCCCGCTGATTTGGAAGGTCCGAAGGAGGGTGAAATCGTCCTTCTCTTTCCGGCTTCCAAACATGAGGAAGCGCCGCTCTGCCGGAACGCCTTCCGCCGCGCCGATGCGGATCCGGAGCACGTATTCCCCGGGGGGAGCCGTTTCGATTTCGTGTTTTGTCTTGAGCCAGCCCGAAGGCTGGTCGGGAGGCAGGGTGACCACCTCCTCCGTGTGAACGTTGAAGATCGTGAGGTAGGCGCCGGTCTTGGTGAGGGGATCGTTGAGGTAGCGTTCAAAGCTCGGGCCGTTTTCTTCAAACGCCTTTACTCGGAACTTCGCCTCCACCTCATCCGGGATTCCCTTCTGCGGCATGCCGGTGGCGAGGAAAGCCTTTGCGGCCTCGTAACCGCCTTTGAAGTAACCGTTGTACGTGCCCCCAACCATGGCGTTCGCGTGCAACTCCACTTCCCTGCGTTCCTTGTAAACGGTGGCTTTCGCCGCAGATGCAGGCGCGCCCGCCGGGCCCTCCAGTTCCACAAAATCCACCCAGATGCACGGACGCGGGCCGCTGCCGGTCTTGTCCCACGCCTCCCGGAAGAGCGCGTATTCCGCAGCCCGATTGTTGGGCCGCTTGTCGCGAATCGCGAAGTTGCGGTCCCCGCTGGCGTTGATTTCGACGGGGATTTCAAGCAGCTGCGGATTCGCGAGCGTGCCGGTGACCTGGTGCGAGCTGAGGACGTTGAAGTCCGAGGCATCGGCCTTGCCCGTGCCCACTTCGATGAAGCGGCGTTCCTGGGGCGACTCGTCTGTCGCGGCGAGCCGGACCCGCAGCGTGTAGCGGCCGGCCGGCCAGACGGAGGGAGCGGTGACGCCGGTGTAGCGGCCCAAGCTGTAGAGCATGAGGTAGGCGCCCGTCTCGCGCTGCGGCAGTTTCTGGTAGTCGGCGTAGTACTGGTGGTGGAACTCGTATTCGCTGCGGGCGAACTGCGCGTCCTCCACGTCGCGGAACTCGAACTCCTTCGGGGCCGGGGCGCCCTGAATTTCGGCAAACCGGCTGTAAAACAGGTGCGGCTGTGTTTTGAGCCGCGGATCCCCGCGCAGTTTTTCGACAGCCGCAGTGTTCTCGGGTTTCGCGGCCGCCTGGTCCACGGCGTCGCACCAGGCCTTGAAGCGGGCGTATTTCTTTTCGTAGCCCTCTGTGTAGATGGGCATGTATTTGTTGGCCCACTCCTCCGGATCCTTGCGGAGCCTCTCGGTTTTTTGGACTCCGGCAGAAGGCGCAATGAAGCGGGCAAAGGACTCATCCAACGCCTTTCTGCCGAGGGCGAGGTACTGCTCGAGCTGGTCACTCGACATGAAAAGCGAGGAGCCTGCCGTGTCGAAGCTGCCAGCGCCCCCGTCCGCAGGAAGGTCGCGCACATCGATGTTTACGCCGAGCAGATCGCGGATGGTGTTCTTGTACTCGCGGCGGTTGAGGCGGCGCATGGTGATCTTTCCTCCCGAATCCCCGAGGGAGCGGCGGGCGGCCATGAGCGTGTGCGAAAGCGAGTCGAGGAACTCGGTCTTTGCGCCCCGCTCCGGCTGCTTGGAATCTTCCGGTGGCATCTCTCCGGAGTTGATCTGGTTGAGGATCTTCTGCCAGAGATCCGCTCCCTGGACGGAGTCCAACGTAAAGGAGAGCTGGTCGAGCCGGACCTTCCCCTTTTGCTTATCCTCGTTGTGGCACTCGATGCAGTAGTCCTTGAGAAACGCACGGTGTTCCTCCTTGAACTGCGCATGCGTGACCGAGGCGGCGGGCGCCGGCCCGGCACCCGACAGAAAGCTCACCGTCCAGAGCAGCGCAGACCAAAGACGAGCAGGAAACGCGAGAGGCGGCGCGGGGCGGCGCATTGGTTTTGGCGAGTGGGGGGCTTTGTTGTTCATGGGGGGATTGACGCGTCCACGGAACCTCCGTTTTTTGGACAAAGGTTCCCTGCCTGGAAGGAAACCCGCGGTCTGGGGGAATGTTTGAACCGCCAAGGTGCAAAACCTGACCCTCGGTGGAAACGCAAAAGTGGCCGGGGCTTGAAAGCCGCCGGCCACTTTTTTGACTGCTTTTACGGAAGGTCGGTTACACCGCCCGGTCCCCGGTCTCTTCCGTACGGATCCGGACCGCCTCACTGACGGCGCTCACAAACACCTTCCCATCACCGATCTTGCCGGTTTTGGCTGCGCGAACCACGGCTGCGACCGCCGCGTCCACCAGTGCGTCCGCCAAGACCACCTCCAGCTTGATCTTGGGCAGGAAGTCCACCGTGTACTCGCTGCCGCGGTAGATCTCGGTGTGGCCCTTCTGTCGGCCGAACCCCTTGACCTCTGTGACTGTCATTCCTTCCACCCCGATTTCCGCCAGGGCGTCCTTCACTTCTTCAAGTTTGAAGGGCTTGATGATTGCTTCGATCTTTTTCATGTCTCGTGTCTTTTAAGTGTGTTGCAGGATTAAACCTTTGCGAAGCGGACATCCACTAAAGGATGTAACCTTCTTCGCCATGTTCGCTCACGTCCAGACCCGCGTCCTCGACTTCGGCCGTCGGGCGGAGGCCCATGACTGCCTTCAGAACGAGGGCGATCACCAGGGTTGCCACGATCGAGAGGACCAGGGTCAGGCCGATGGCCTGAAGCTGCACTCCCAGAAGGCCGCCGTCGACCACGAGTTTTTCCAGTCCGTTGCCGGGTTCCGCTGCGTCCTTCGCTGCGGTGACCGCGGTGGCGAGGTTTGCATTCACTGCCTTGTCTGCGTAGATCCCCGTCATGATCGCTCCCAAGGTGCCGCCCACGGCGTGCACGCCGAAGGTGTCGAGTGCGTCATCGTAGCCGAAGCGCGCCTTGAGGTGCATCACGAAGATGTAGGGCACCACTGCTGCAAGTACGCCAATAACCATGGCGCCCGTCGTGCCGACAAATCCGCAGGCAGGGGTGATGACCACCAACCCGGCGACAGCGCCAGAGCAGAACCCGAGGATCGAAGCGTGTCCGCGCATGGCGCGTTCCATGAGCGCCCAGGTGAAGGAGGCGGTGGCGGCTGCAAGCGTGGTGGTGGTGAAGGCGTTGGCAGCGATCCCGTCGGCGGCGAGCGCCGATCCGGCGTTGAAGCCGTACCAGCCGACCCAGAGCATGCCGGTCCCGACCATACAGAGCACCATCGAGTGGGGAGCCATCTTGTCGCGGCCGAAGCCGAGACGCTTGCCAAGGATGATGCAAAGCACCAGTGCGCTCCAGCCCGAGGTCATGTGCACCACGGTGCCACCTGCAAAGTCGATCGCGGGGATGACTGCGTCCTTGTTCCAGACGCCGTTCATGAAGCCGGTCACGCCCCACACCATGTGGGCCATCGGGAAGTACACCAGGAACATCCAGGCGCCGATGAAGGTCATGATCGCCGAAAACTTCATGCGCTCAGCAATGGCTCCGACGATGAGGGCCGGGGTGATGATGGCGAACATCATCTGATACATGGAAAACACGTTGTGCGAGACCCAGTAGGAGTAGTCCGTGTTTGGAGCCGAATCGACCCCCTTCATGAAGAAGAACTCCGAGCCGCCAAGGAAGGGGCTGTTAAAGCTCTTGCCGAAAACCAGGCTGTAGCCGAAGGCCCACCAAAGGATCGACACCAGGCCGGCGCAGGCCAAGCACTGGGCAAGCACGCTCAGCACGTTCTTGCGGCGGACCAATCCGCCGTAGAAGAGCGCCAGACCCGGCAGTGTCATGAACAACACCAGCGCGGCAGACGTCATCATCCAGGCGTTGTGGCCGGGGCCGGCAACTCCGAGCGTCTTCTGTGAGAAGCCTTCGGGGTAGACGGATTCTTCGACTCCCTCGGCGTTTTTCTTCTTCACCTTGAGGCTCTCAAAGGCGGCGTCGGGGCTGGTGTTTTGCAGGTAAGCCTCCAGCGCGTTGATGCGCATCTCGAGCGTGGCTTCTGCTCCGGCGGCCGCCGGGGCGGGCGTGGCAGCGGCTGGCGCAGCGGCTGGCGCGGCGGCAGGGGCGGGAGCGGCTGGAGGAGTGTCCTGTGCCTTGGCGGGACTCAGGGGTGAGAGCAGGGCGGCCATGGCGACTGCCATGGGTATCCACCCGGAGAGGAGTGCGGTTCGGATCTTCATATTGTTATGAGTTTGGGATGTGTCGCTGCTTTGTGGCCCCTGAGGGACCGTTGGGCTGCACGCACTCCTTAAGCAGCGGCCGTGCCACGCAACATAAACTACTGGAGATGAACGCATCTATGTCAAAAACACAATCCAGACGGACCCGGGCCAGGATCAAAAGAATACACACTGCTCAAAAGTAGCCAGAACGAGCCCGGACCTCGGGTGGGTGGCTAAAAACGTACAGGCCTGCGAAACTGGCCAAAAACAGACGGCTCCCGGCGGACTAGAAAAGCCGCCACTTGGTAAAGCACAGCAGGCCGATCAGGCCGAACACCGGGAGGAGCACAGG
>CANJYI010000134.1 GCA_947478975.1 Chthoniobacteraceae bacterium | reverse complement strand
CGGGCGGGAGTGTGACCAGCAACGGAGCGACGCTGACGGTGTCCCCGTCGGGGCCCGTCGGGCCCTTGGGCGCGCCGACTGTCACCAGCCAACCGGTGGGCGTGACCAGCGCCGTGGGCGACACCGTTGTGTTCAACGTCCTCGCCAGCGGCGACGCGCCTCTCCGTTACCAGTGGCGCAAAAACGGGGTCCCGATCGCCAACGCAAACTATCTCTCCTACAAGATCCTCGCCGTATCTGCTGCGGATGTCGGCAGCTACGACGTGGTCGTGAGCAACCCGGCTGGGAACGCCACCAGCGCGGTGGCCTCGCTAACCATTCCCCCGCCAACCAATGCCGTGCCCGTCATCACCGAACAGCCCGCAGCGGTGGCCACATACCCCGGGGTGGCGGCGACGTTCCGTGTCGGAGCGACGGGCTATCCCGCGCCGACGTTCCAGTGGCGCAAGGGCGGCGCGCCGATCGCGGGCGCCACCGCGGCGAGCTACACGATCGCCAGCGCGGCCGCAGGCGATGCAGGCAGCTACGATGTCGTCGTCTCCAATGCGGTCAGTACGGTCACCAGCGTCACTGCCTCGCTCACGCTCCAGACGCTGCCCAAGGGTGCCGGCACCTGGTACACGCTGGCGGGAAACCCGGGGGGATACGGCAATACCGATGGACCGGCAGCGAGCGCCAAGTTTGGAACGCCCGGTGCGTCGGTGGTCGATAGCTCAGGAAACCTGTACCTCCTTGATAGAGGGTATATTCGGAAGATCACGCCGGATGGGGTAGTATCCAAGATCTCGGGCTTTCTGAACGCACCTTGGGGACTTGCGATCGACGCTTCCGGAACGCTTTACGTTTCAACCGGAAACGCTTCCGACGGACACTGGATTTGGGTGGTGACTCCTTCTGGAGACGCTAGGGTGCTCGCTGGTAGCCAGGACCAGAAAGGCTATATTAACGGTCCCGGTAACCAAGCTCTCTTTGGTATCCTCCGTGGAATCACGGTGGTGGGAGGGGTGGTTTATGTCGTGGATGAGAGCAATAGTTGCATTCGGAAAATCTTGCCCGATGGCACAGTTAGCACTTTGGCCGGTTCGCCGGGGTCTGGGTTGATTGATGGAACGGGTGAAGCTGCCCAATTTTGGGGGCCGAAGGGACTGGCGCACGATGCAGCCGGAAACCTGTATGTTGCGGAATGGGGAGCCGACCGGATCCGCAAGGTGACGCTCTCTGGACAGGTCAGCCATTACGCAGGGGGGGTAAATAAAAACGGCTACGTAGACGGTCCAAGCGCGAGTGCACGGTTTCTGGGGCCCACGGATGTGGCGGTCGATACGTCCGGAAATGTGTATGTGGCCGACCTCCTGAATGTGGTGATTCGAAAAATCTCATCATCTGGGATAGTGTCTACCTTGGCCGGACAGCGCGGTGTTCCTGGCTCCACGGATGGACAGGGAACCAACGCCACGTTTGGAGAGACAAGTTTCTTGTCCTCGGATGCTGCGGGTAATGTTTTTGTGAGCGACCCCACAAACCGCACCATTCGGAAAATCACCTCCACAGGATTGGTAAGTACCTATGCGGGGCGGGGCGGGGTGGGACGTTCGGATGGAGTTGGCTCCGCTGCGCGGTTTTCTGGACCATCTGGGGTAGCCGTGGATGAATCTGGAAATATCTTTGTCTCTGACTCAAACAGCACGATTCGTCGGATCAATGCTCAGGGAGTGGTCACCACGTTTGTGGGTTCGGCAGGTGTTTACGGGAGCACTGATGGGGTCGGGAACCTCGCCCGCTTCAGGGATCCAGATGCGTTGTGTTTCGACAATCTGGGCAACATGTACGTAGCTGACAGCGGAAATCATGTGATTCGAAGAGTGTCCAAGACAGGGGAGGTCACTCTTTTTGCGGGTGCCCCGGGCCAGGTGGGAAGCGCCGATGGCAGTCTATCTCAAGCTCGTTTCAACTTCCCGCGCGGTCTTGCCTTCGACGCGACTGGCACCCTCTACATCGCAGACACCGCCAACCAGACTATCCGCGTGATCAGCTCTGCAGGAACAGTTAGAACACTTGCCGGGCTACCGGGAGCGTCTGGAAATGCAGACGGACCGGGAAGCGCAGCACGCTTTGATGCACCCCACGGAATCGCAGTGGACGCCGCTGGAAATGTTTATGTAGCCGAATTTGAGAACAACTTAATCCGCAAAATCACACCCGCCGGAATGGTGACAACCCTCGCGGGCTCCGAGTTTGGATTGCGTGATGGAAAAGGAATTAACGCGATATTCCGGCATCCGCTGGGAATTACCGTGGATCCCGCGGGCAGCCTCTACGTTGCAGACCGTAACAATCAGAGAATCAGGCGTATCACCCTTGATGGAACCGTCAGTTCCATCACAGGCACCGGTATCCCGTTTGGCGAAGGCAGTGAGGATGGAGATGCCGATCAAGTGGGTTTCAACTACCCCACCGGAATCGCGTTGGATCGCAACGGAAGGCTAATCGTCACAGACACGGAGAATGCCAAGATTCGCGTTGGAATTTTGAAGGACGCACCTTTGTCCATCGTTCTCCAACCCTCCGCAACCGCCCAACCGGGTGGCGGCCAGGCGACTTTCAATGTCGAGGTGAACGGCAGTGGGCCGATTTCGTACCAATGGCGCAAAGGCGGCGTCCCCGTCGCGGGTGCCACAGCGGCCGTTTATTCCATCCCCTCGGCGCAGCCCGCTGATGTGGGCGTCTACGACGTGGTCATTGCCAACGGAGCGGGAGCCGTCACCAGCGCGCAGGCGGCGCTGAGTCTGAGCACGACGACGGTCACGCCCGTGACTTTCACCACCCAGCCGGTGAATACTTCCGTGAGCCCCGGGATGGACGTTTCCTTGAGCGTTGTTGCGGCGGGCACGGCGCCGCTGAACTACCAGTGGCGCAAGAACGGGGCGGATATTGCCGGGGCAACCGGCAGCAGCTACACGATTGCGGCGGCGACGCTTGCCGCCGCGGGCTACTACGACGTGGTGGTCACGAATGTCGCGGGGAGTGTGCTGAGCGAGCCAGCCCAGGTGACCATCGGCGGCTCCACGGGGCTGCGCGCTCCGGTCATCTCAACGCAGCCTGTGCGCCTCACCGTGGCCGAGGGCAACAGCGCGGAATTCACGGTCACCGCCACGGGGACCGCTCCGTAGCGCTACCAGTGGCGCAAAGACGGCACGCCCATCGCGAACGCCAACTATTTCAAATACAAACTCCTTTCCGTGAGCGCCACGGACGCCGGATCCTACGATGTGGTGCTGACCAATCCGGTCGGAACCGTCACCAGTTCCGTCGCGACGCTGAGCCTCCCCACGCCCGTCAACGCTGCGCCCGTCATCACCGAGCAACCCGCGGCGGTTACCGTGTACCCGGGGGTGGCAGCGACGTTCCGGGTCGGAGCGACGGGCTACCCCGCGCCGACGTTCCAGTGGCGCAAGGGCGGGGCGCCGATCGCAGGAGCCACCGGGGCGAGCTACACGATCCCGAGCGCAGCCGCAGGTGACGTGGCGAGCTATGACGTGTTGGTGAGCAACACGCTTGGGAGTGCGACGAGCGGCACGGCAGCGTTGACGCTCCAGGCGTTGCCCAAGGGCGCGGGAGAGTGGTTCCCGTTGGCGGGGAATCCGGCCAATTCCGGGAAGGTCGACGCAAAGGGGCCGGATGCCCGCTTTTGGGAACTGCACGGAATCACGCGGGACGACCTTGGAAACCTCTATGTTGTGGACGAGGGTTCGCTCAGGAAAATCACGCCGGAGGGTGTGGTTTCAACGATCGTGGACAATCAGTTGAATGTGGATGCCGCCGGTGTGGCCCGGGATTCCAGCGGGAACTTCTACGTCGCAACAGGTCGGACAGGGGGTTACGTCATCAAAGTATCTGCTTCAGGCCAGGTGAGCACTTTGGCTGGTGATTCCAGTGCGGGTGGAAACACCGACGGCAAGGGCGGTTTCGCCAGGTTTGGCGTGCTTGCTGGGATCACGGTTTTGGACAATGGAACGGTGTATGTTGTTGATAATCAATATGCAAACATCCGGAAAATCATGCCGGACGGAACAGTCACCACGCTGGTCGGAAACGCAAATCCGGAAATTCGGAACGGCTTTGCTGATGGGATAGGGACTGATGCTCGGTTTAACCGACCCAGGGGCATCACGCACGATGCAGCGGGTAATTTGTACCTTGCGGATTGGGGTAACGACAGGGTCAGAAAAATCACGCCTCAGGGCGTGGTGACCACGGTGGTCGGCCCGCCGGCTATCCGAAACCCGCAGGACATCACGATCGATGGTTCCGGAAGCCTGTACGTGACGTATTACGGCGGGGTTCTTAAGAAAATCACCCCTGCTGGAGTTGTTTCCACCGTTGCCGGCATCGAAGACAAGTACGGCTCGACTGATGGATCCGTAGTGCAGGCAAAATTCGGCAACATCGTAGGGATTACCTCGGATGCGTTGGGTAATCTTTATGTCTGCGACGCTGGCAACTACAAGGTCCGTCGGATTTCATCAGGCGGCGAGGTGACGACCATTGCGGGAATGGGCGGTGTTGGGGACGCCGACGGGACGGGGAGCGTGGCTCAATTTAACGGACCGGCCGGCGTGACAGTGGATTCAGCGGGGAACATTTTTGTGACCGATTACGGAAACCAGAGTATTCGGAAAGTCACGCGGGCGGGGGTGGTTTCAACGGTCAAGACCGGACTGAGTGTGGGACAGGGAATTGCGGTAGATCGGGATGGTAACATCCTAGTTGGAGACAACAATGGGTTGGTGAGGGTGACCCAAAGCGGTGTTGTTTCGAATGTGGCGGGGTCAACCGCAGCGAGTCCAGGATACGTAGACGGGCAGGCGAGCACTGCACGATTCGGATGGATCGGCGGAATCGTCGCCCTGCCAGATAACACGATTTATCTTTCGGAGTCCTTTCCGCCGGTGACGGACGAAACTGGCAGCATTCGTAAAATCACTCCCGGCGGGACGGTTTCCACGTTTGTTGGTACTCACCCTAAGACCGTGGGAATAGTGGACGGCGCGCCGTCTGTGGCGAGCTTCACCTTTCCTCATCAATTGGCTCGCTCGGCGGCGGGGAATTTTTACCTCGCAGATCAGTTTCACTGCATTCGGAAGATCACCCCAAACGGTACCGTCAGCACGTACTCGGGAAATGCCCGTCCTGTTGATGGATATTGGCAACCGCGAGGGGTGGCCGTGGATGCGAATGAAATTGTCTACGTCGCCGATACGCTCAACAACCGGGTGCGCCGTGTGGATCTCAATGGGACTGTTACCACGATTGGGACCGGCTTTAGAGCTCCCAACTCCATCGCCGTTGATCCGGACGGAAATTTAATTTTGGCGGACACGGGAAATTCCAAGCTCTGGGTGGGCGTGCTCAAGGACACTCCATTGCAGATGGTGCTCCAGTCGACGGGAATCACCGCAAGGCTCAGCGAACAGGCAACGTTTACGGCAGAGGTGAAGGGCTCCTTCCCGCGTCTCTACCAGTGGCGCAAGGATGGGGTCCCCATCGCGGGTGCGACTGAGGCGGTGTATTCGATCGGCTCCGTGCAGTCCTCCGACGTGGGCGTCTATGACGTGGTCGTCACCAACGGTGCCGGAGCCATCACCAGCGCGCCGGCTCCCCTCAGCCTGACCACGACGTTGATCGTTCCGGTTGCGATCACCGCCCAGCCACGGGATGTGGTGGTCAACCTGTCCTCCTCGCTCAGCCTTTCGGTGACGGCCACTGGCACCGCGCCGCTTTCCTACCAGTGGCGCAGGGATGGCGTGGAGATACCGTCCGCGACGCTCTCGTCCTATGGGATCCCCTACGTGAACCTCTCCAGCGGAGGGTATTACGATGTGGTGGTGACCAACGCAGCGGGCAGCGTTCTGAGCGAGCCGGCCTTGGTGGAGATTAACGGCATGGGCAATGTGCCGCCTTCCATCCGCACCCAACCCGCCAGCGCGCAGGGCGTGGCGGGCGGGTTTACCACGCTGACCGTCGCGGTGGCGGGCAGCGCGCCCCTCAGCTACCAGTGGCGCAAGGGCGGGGCGCCGATCTCCGGCGCAACCAGCGCGGCCTACACGCTCAACGGTCTGCGGGCTGCGGACGCGGCAATCTACGATGTGGAGGTGAGCAACCGCGCCGGTTCGGTGACGAGTGGCACGGCGGTCCTTACCGTGGCCAACCCGCTTGCGATTGTGAACCAGCCGGTGGCGTTGACGGTTTCCGCGGGGAATTACGCGTTCTTCAGCGTGTCGGCGAGTGGCACCGCACCGATCACCTACCAGTGGCGCAAGGACGGGCAGCCGCTGACAGGCGGAACGGCTTCCTTCTTCGTGGTATCCGCGGCGCAGGCTGCGGACGCGGGCGTCTACGACGTGGTGGTTGCAAACCCGGGGAACAGCCTGACCAGCGACGCGGCGCAGTTGACCGTGCAAGCCGGGGGAGGCGGGCAGATTGCGTTGCTCGCGCAACCGGTGAACACGGGGGCGCTAGCCGGGGGCGCGGCGTCGTTTTCGGTGAGCGCTTCCGGGACGGCGCCCATCACCTACCAGTGGCGCAAGAACGGGGTGGCGATCACGGGCGCGACGGGGCCGGTGTACACGGTGGGCGCAGTGCAAAGCGCGAACGTGGGGAGCTACGATGTGGTGGTGGGGAACTGGTCTGGAAACCTCACCAGCGCGAAGGCGACGCTGAGTCTGTACGCTCCTGTGAGCATTACCGCGCACCCGCTGGCCGCCTCGGTGGCGACGGGCACCCCGGCGGCATTTACCGTGGCCGCGACGGGAACCGCGCCGCTGGCTTACCAATGGCGCAAAGACGGGCAGAACATCGCGGGCGCAACGCAGGCGACGTACGCGATCGCTGCCGCGCAGGCCGCGGATGTGGGGAGCTACGATGTGGTGCTCACAAACCCTGCGGGCGCTGCGTTGAGCAATGCGGTGGCGTTGGGAGTGGGGGCGAGGCCGGTGCTGTTGAAGGGACCGGTGGGCGGCTCGGTCCTGGCGGGCGGGACGTTCGCTCTTTCGGTGAGCGCCACCGGCGACGGGGTGACCTACCAGTGGCGCAAAAACGGACTGAACATTTCGGGCGCGACGGCGTCGGTGCTGACCTTGCGGCGGGCGGCGTTGTCGGATGCGGGGCGTTTTGACGTGGTGGTGGCCAACGCGTATGGGACGGTGGCGCCCGCGCCTTCGGCGGACGTTGCGGTGGTTGTGCCGGTGACGTTTACGAAGCAGCCGGTGTCGGCCTTGTTGCGGGAAGGCGCGGGCACGACGCTCAGCGTGCAGGCGACAGGCAGCGCGCCGCTCACCTACCAGTGGCGGCGTGATGGGGCGCCGATTCCGGGTGCGACCCAGTTCAGCTACACGGTGGCGAACGCCTCCGCGGCAAACGCAGGTGCGTACGACGTGGTGGTGAGCAACCCGGCGGGCGCGGTGGCGAGCAGTGTGGCGCAGGTCAATGTGAGTGTGGCGCTTGGGATTGTGCGCCAGCCGGT
>CANJYI010000133.1 GCA_947478975.1 Chthoniobacteraceae bacterium | reverse complement strand
TCAGTGGGGGTGGCGCGGCGCGACATCACGCCCGATTACCCCGTCCGGCTGAGCGGCTACGGATCCAGACGCGAACCGCACAAAGGAGTTGCGCAACGCATCCACGCCAAGGCGCTGGCCTTTGGAGGGGACTCTGGAGAAGGGCCAGCCCTCCTGCTCACCGTGGACAACTGCGGGATTCCGGCGTGGATTCGCACAGAGATCCACCGGCGGCTCGCCCTCAAGTTCCCGCTCAAGGACCAGCGCTTCGCCGTGTGTTCCAGCCACACCCATTGTGCGCCGATGGTCTCGGGGATCCTCCCGAACCTTTTTGGAATGGACCTCCCCGCCGAACACCAAGCCGGGATCGACCGCTACACCAAGGACCTCATCGACGCCCTGGAACAGGTTGCCCTCGATGCGCTGGCCAGTCGCCAGCCCTCAAGAATGGCGTGGGGGGTGGGTTCTGTCCCCTTCGCCGCCAACCGTCGGAAGTTTGCCAACCGTCCGATCGACCACGCCCTTCCCCTCCTGCGCATCACCGACACGCAGGGAACCGTCACCGCCCTGCTCACCAGCTACGCGTGCCACTGCACGACCATCGGCATCGAGAAGATCCACGGCGACTGGGCCGGCTGCGCGCAAGAGGCTCTCGAAAGGGAGTTTCCGGGCGCAATCGCACTCACCGCCATCGGCTGCGGCGCCGATCAAAATCCGAGCCCCCGCTCCACGCCGGAACTCGCCGTCGCACACGGTGAATCTCTCGCCGCGGAGGCCGCGCGACTGGCACGTTCCACCCTGCTGCCGCTCTCACAAACGCCGGAGGGCCGTACCGAATCCATCCAACTCGCCTTTGACACCCCCCCCAACCGGGGGGAATGGCAGTTGCTCGCCGGGTCCTCCTCCACGGCGGTTGCCTACCACGCGCGCAAAAACATCGGCCGTCTCGACGGAGGGGAGGCCCTGCCCACCTCCATTCCTTATCTCGTCCAAACGTGGACCTTCGGAGATGCCCTTGCGATGGTGTTCCTTCCGGGCGAGGTGGTCGTCGATTATTCAATCCGCCTCAAAACCGAGTTTGACCAACGCCGGATGTGGGTGAACGGCTATTCCAACGACGTGCCCGCCTACATCCCGTCCAAACGCATCCTTGAGGAAGGCGGTTACGAGGGCGGGGGCGCCATGATTTATTACGACCGCCCCACCCGGTTCGCGTCCGATGTGGAGGGGCGGATCATTTCCGCGGTACGCAACCTCCTGCCGCCAACCTTTCTCACTGCCAAAACGCCGAAAACAGCGCCCTCTGGAACCGCGCCCTCCCCCTTCGTACCCGGGAACCCGCGGCTCACGCTTTCCCCCCACCTGTACGCAGTCTCCGGCGAAGAATGGAACGCTTACCCAGCCAACACCATTCTGGCTGAAGCCCCCGACAACTTCCGCTTTGAGGTGGATTGCCCGGTGGGAAAAAAGGAGGGCAACCGCTGGAGCATCCCCGCTGGAGCCGCCCCCGCCGGGGAGTATCCCTTCCGACTGCGCCTCCTGGACTCCGCAAACCGTCCCGTCGCGGTCTCCTCCTCCACGCTGCACGTCAGTCCGGCACAGTCCGGCGCTTCCCGGAGCGCGTGCACCGTCCTCGTCGTCGGCGACAGCCTGACCGCGGGCGGCATCTATCCCGATGAAATCGCCCGCCTGTTTGCGCGACCCGGAAATCCCTCACTCCAGATGCTGGGCACCCAGACGCGCAGGCCTTCGGCGTCCACCTTGGAAAATGTCGCGCACGAGGGCTTTGGCGGTTGGACATGGAAGGGGTTTCTGACCCGGTACGACCCCGGTGAGCCGGAGCCTGGCAAGACCAACAAAAGCCCTTTTGTTTTCGCCACAGCCGAACCGCCAGAAAACAAGGCCGATGTGCAACGCTACCTCCTGGAACGCTGCGGGGGACGCGTCCCCGACTTCATCACCGTGCTGCTTGGAATCAACGATTGCTTCGGGCTCAAAGCCGACCAACCCACCGCCTTGGACAAGGGAATTACCGAGATGCTGCTCCACGCCGAAAATCTCCTCCTGGAATTCCGCAAAGCCGCTCCGGACGCAGTCATCGGGATCTGCCTTGTCCCGCCGCCCAACGACCGGGACGGTGCCTTCGTGGCCAACTACAAGGACCAATACCCCCGGTGGAATTGGAAACAGGTCCAACACCGCGTCGTGGAACGCCAACTCCAGCACTTCTTCGGCCGCGAAAAGGAGAAGGTGGAACTGATTCCCGTAGGCCTGGGGCTCGACACATGGAGCGGCTATCCCGAGGGCAACGCGGTGCATCCCAACGAAACGGGCTCCCGCCAGATCGGAGCCTCCATTTACGCATGGATGAAACACCACCTGGCCCGCCGCGAGGAAGCCCTTCCGAAACCCTGAGAACGTTGCATTCACTCGGATCCCTCCCGCTCCCGGATGCATCCGCTCGGGCTCGCACCAATTCAGTGAATCGGACTCAAAAAAGTTCGCGGAGCACGGAGCCCTCGGTGAGCCGGATGGGGCGACCATCTGCCGTCTCGTAGGTGATGGCGCCCGGATCATGGCCGAGGGCCGCAAACATGGAGGCGTGAATGTCAGACGGCGCAACGGGACGCTCCGACGGGCGTGCCCCGATCGAGTCGGAAGCTCCCAGCACAGTCCCCCCGCGGACGCCGCCACCGGCCATCAACACGCTGTAGCACCCTGGCCAGTGGTCCCGTCCGGCATCGACGTTGATCTTGGGAGTGCGCCCGAATTCGCCCATCCAAACCACCAGGGTCGACTCGAGCAAACCGCGCTCCTCCAGATCGTCCAGCAGAGCCGCAAACGCTTGCTCCATCGGAGGCACGAGCCTGTTTTGCAGTCCGTTGAAGTTGTCCTTGTGGGTATCCCAGATGATGCTTGGGCCGTTCACCGTGGTGACAAACCGCGTTCCTGCCTCCACCAAACGGCGCGCCAAAAGATGCGACTGCCCCCAGGAATGGCGCCCGTAGCGTTCCCGAACAGATGCGGGCTCCTTGGAGAGGTCGAACGCATCCGCGGCCTTTCCGGATTGCAGCAAGGCGGCAGCCCTCTGATGGAAGGCACCAAACTCTGCGGACTTTGGGGAGTATATCGGGGCGGTGAAGTGATCGAACTCCGAAAGCAGCGCCATGCGCTGGTGAAGACGCTCGGGAGTGAGGGAGGCGTTGAGGGCAAGGTCGCGTACATTGAAGTCCACGGCGTTGGGATCGTCATCCAGAACGAACGGATCAAAGCGCGGGCCAAGACAGGCGCCGTCCTGCCCCGGGGTGATGTAGACTTTGCTATCGCAGGTGGGGAACGGAGTGATGACGTAGGGCGGCACCCCGCTGGTAAAGCCGTCGCGCTGGGCGAGCCATCCCACCAGGCTCCCAACCCCGGGCAGGTCGGTGCGCGCCGGATTGATGAGGGTGCTGTCAACCCGGTAGGGGCGGCCGACATTGGCCCAGTGCATCCCGGCGTTATGACTGCTGTGTTCATGGTGAACGGAGCGGATCAGGGCAACCTTGCTCATCCGCTTTGCCATGCGAGGGAGAAGCTCCGTGACGCGAAGCCCGTCCACATCCGTGCGGATCGCTGAGAAGATTCCACGGGTTTCGGAAGTCGCCTCGGGCTTCGGGTCCCAGAGGTCGATGTGGCTCGGCGCTCCGCCGTTGAAGATCAGGATGACCGAGCGCGCACGGCCGAGACGGGACCCGCCAGCGGGGACCGTGGATGCCCCGGAAACACAAAAGGGGCTCAGGATTTTTGACAGGGCAGCCAGCACACCGGCGTGGACAAAGGAACGACGCCGGAGTGAAGCCGTGGGGTGGGGCGGAGAGAACATCGCGGGGGGGCGGTCTTAAGTACTTCTTCCGAAACGGGGAATTCCGTTCAGCCATCCTTACCCTCACGTTGAGGGATGCGAGGCTCGGGGTCTCGGCTCGACAGGCCGTCTGTAAACTTTTCGACCTTGTGTCTAGCCACATTCCAAAGCGGGCGCGAGCTGGATTATCAACGGCAGCACAAAAACAAAGTACGCTTGGGGGGTGCGCTTTACGGAGCGTCCCCCGCTCTCAGCGGTGCGCCCCCGGGAATCCCTCCTTTGTTCCCGTGACTGACTGCCTCAGTGATCTGGTCCCGCTCCACGTAGGCGGATTCGACACCACCCTCCGGAATCTCGAGCTTTGCAGTCCACGCGATCGCGTTGAGCATGAGCTTGCGGAATCCGTCGTTCTTCCAATTGTCGTAAAAATGACCGCACGAGGTACCAAAGGCTCTTCCTCCGCCTTCACGTTCGGTAGCCCAGGCCACCCAACGCCCGTCCGGGTCCCGCCCAGGAAGCGTCGGCACCGCCAACAAAGGCGCCACCCGTCCCCCGGTGGCAGCGAACCGCAGGTTGTAATAAAATTCGTCCCTCATGCGAAACGGCCTCACCCCGCGAACCACGGGATGATCAGGGCTGGGCAGCAACAGGTCATCCTCCGCCACCTTGATCGCGGAGTACCATTTTCGTTGTCCCCCGGTGTCCCACTGGAAATATCCACCACTCCACCGGAGCACCCTTTCCTCAAAAGCCTCCGGCGCGAACACCGAAAAATGAAAGGTCACCAAGCCGCAGCCCTTTTGGATGAGGTTCTCCATTCGGTTCTGGCGTTCCTGGGTTGCGAGGTGTGGAGCCTCCATGCCAATAGTTCCGTCGCGGCCATCCGAGATCACCACCACCGTATCAGCGTCCTCTAGGGAGCGATCATCGGCGGGCCATCCCCCAAAATGGGTCTCGACCCGGACAGCTCCTCCCACATTGGAGCGTTCGAAGAGCACCTTTAACAAGCGCACGGACCACGGGTAGTCGTGGATGCCGTTCCCCTCCGGTCCGTGGCTCTTGACGCCTGCGATGAGGACGATTTTTTTGGCCGGCAGTTTTTCCGCGGCCTCACACACGCCGGGGAGAGTGGTAAAGAGGACGGGCCAGAACAGACTTTGAGCTAAAAGGATGCTTCTCATTTTTTTCAAAAGGGTACTATCGATTCTACCTGCCCCGAGGCTAGCCGCCGTGGTGGCCAACGCCAAATCAACTTGTCCATGGCAGTCCAGAGAAAGCCGCTATCGCTTCGTGGTCTCCCGGCTGCCGCTGGATGTCCACCTTCTGCGGGCCGCCCAACTGTCGCTGGAGGGTGGAGACGCCGCGGGGGCCCTGACGGCAATCAACCGGATGTCGGGGAATCCACTTGGCGTGGCCACCCAAAAGACCCACCTGCTCGTCGAAATTTACCGCACCCTGGGAAACCGTGCCGGACAGGAGAGTGTCCTGCGCTCAAACTTGGGTGAAACCCGTTGCTATTTACCCCCACCCTTTCTTTCTGAGACGCCATTTAGCCGTCGAATCACGCAGCCGATGCTGTGATTCCCCGGCTTGCTCCAACCAAGCCGCACCCTCATGACAGACGATCAATTTCGTCGACTGGACGGGCCTCCCGAAAACGGGGGTGTGCGCGCCTTTCCTTGCACATCAACACCAAGACCCAACGGCGTGGAGCGCATCTCCGAAACACATCTGCTGATGGCTGGCCGTTTTATGAGGAGTCAGCGATAAATACCCCACCGTGAACACCCTTGGTAAGCCCCCCATGAAACCATCCCACTCTACATCCGAGTCATCTCCTTCACTCCCCGCCCTGGCCTGCGTCTTGGCCTGCCTGCTGGTGCCGTCCCTCTCTTCCACCCATGCTCAGGAAAAGACCGCCATTCGCATCGACGCTGCTTTTCCTGGCGGGAATATCCTGGTGAACAAGGTGGAGGACGACACGGTCACCTTGGGCCCTGAGCAGCGTGATAGCCTGCTGCCTTGGTTTTACTGGTACTACCGGGTACGCGGTGCGAGCGGGCGGAAGCTCGCCTTTGAGCTTGGGAAGGACAACATGGGCGTCCGCGGGCCTGCCGTGAGCATCGACAAGGGACAAACTTGGAACTGGCTCGGTGCTGAAGCCGTGACCGAGGGGACCTTTAACTTCACCTTTCCCGCCGGGGCTGAGGAGGTGCGCTTTTCCGTCGGTATGCCTTACCTGCGGGCGGACCTGGACCAGTGCCTGGCAAGACACAAGGACGATCCCTTTCTTCAGGTTGAGACTCTGACAAGGACGCGCAAAGGCCGGGAGGTGCCAGTGGTGCGCGTCCGGGACCTTAGCAAGAAGGCCCGTTATACCGTTGCCATTACCAGTCGACATCACTGTTGCGAGATGATGGCCAGTTATGTCGTGGAAGGTCTGCTCGAAGGCGCGCTTGCGAACGACCCGGCGGGCCGTTGGCTGCGGGCGAACGCCGAGTTTCTGTTTGTGCCAATGATGGACACTGACGGGGTTGAGGATGGTGATCAGGGAAAGAACCGCGCTCCCCTCGATCACAACCGCGACTACGCCGTGGCCTCACCCCGGTATCCCGAGGTCGCCGCCCTGAAGGACCTGCTGCCAGCGTGGACAGAAGGACGACCGCTTGTCTTTCTGGATCTGCACGATCCCGCTCTGCGCACGGACATCCACGAAACCGTGCATTTTCTGGAGCCCGAAGAACGCGACATGGCCGCACGCATGGACAAGCTCTGCACGTATCTCGAGCGCGACCAGCAGGGCCCCATCATTTACCGCAAAGCCCACAACCTCCGCTTCGGTTCGGGTTACAACACGCACATGGCCCGTCCCTCGCCGCTTAGCGCCGGTTGGGCCAGATCGTTGCCTAACACGCTCCTGGGGTGCACCGTTGAAATTGCCTATGCCAATGCCGCCGGTTGTGAGGTCAACACCCACTCGGGCCGGGAACTCGGCCGCGACATGGCTCTTGCTTTGAGCAACTTCCTGCGCGATTCACCCGAGGCTGAGCCGACAAAATAACCACCCCCCCGTATGAAGCCACTCCTCTTCGCCCCTGTTTTCTTTGCACTCGCCTCCGCGCGTGCCGACTACACCACCCACTTCCACTCCCCGCCTTATGTCTTGGACCAAACCGTCCTCGGCACGGATGGTTGGAACGACCGAGTCCTCATTGCAAAAGGCGATCCCGACAGCATGCGCGTCGTCGCCGTCCGCTGGAACGGCTACAAACAGGCGCTCATGATGAAGGGCGCAAACCTAAAGCACCCTTTTGAGCCGACCAGGGGCGACAAAGTGAAAATCGTTTTTGACCTCGCCTTTACCTTTCCCGACAAGGGCTTGCTCAAGCCATTCCGCATCGGCTTCATCGGCGCCCCTTGCGGCGAGTTTTTCATGGACGCCGGCCCGGACGGCGGCCTTGGCGTTCAGGCAGACGGAAGCGGGCGCGGCGGCGTGGTGGCCTTGAAAAAATCCGAGCTCAGAACCAATGCCTTCTACACATTTGTAGTCGCCGTTGATTACGCAAAGCTCACCTACGACCTGAACATTACCGGCAAGAAGAAGGACGGCAGCCCCTTTCAGCACAAAGCCGATGGAGTACCTTTCGAGTCGAAAGCGAAGTCCGTCAGCTCCCTTTACATCATCGCTGACAAAGCGGTGACAGCGTACCTTGG
>CANJYI010000132.1 GCA_947478975.1 Chthoniobacteraceae bacterium | reverse complement strand
GGCGCGGGCTCGAGGAGCAACCGAAGGGTGGGCTCGATGGCCTCGGCCCAGAGGGCGTATCCCCGCGGACTCAGATGCGTTGGGTCGGGGGATGTTTTATAGGACAGGGCGCCATCGTCATTGAGGAAGACATGGTTGATGTTGAGCAGAAAGATGCGCTTGCCGTCGGCAAGCGGCGGAAGGAGCGCGTTGACCGCTTCGCCTTTGCGGCGCATTTCACTGCCTGCTAGGACGTCCCTGGGAAAAATGGAAAGCAGTAAAATCCGTGCGGAGGGGCACCTTTGTCCTATGCGTTCCAGAACGGCGCCGATTCCGCCGGCAATCTGGGCGGGGGTAAATTCGCTGTTCTTCAGATTGGATGCACCGATGAGCAGGACGATGAGTTTCGGGTTGAGTCCGTCCAATGCGCCTTGCTCGATGCGCCAGAGCAGGTGTTGGGTGGCGTCACCCTCGAAGCCATAGTTGGCAGCGTTTCTGGTCTCGTAATGGAGCTTCCAAACTTTAGCGCCTGCGTCCTCCCAGCCCTGGGTCAGGGAGTCTCCGAGGAAGAGCAGATCGGGACGCGCCTGCTTTGCCTTATCGATCTTGCGGTCGGGCCAGCCAAGCCACCAGGCGGACAGGTCTTTGGCCTCCTGGCGGGGTTGGGGAACCGCCGCGAGGTTTGTGCTTTCCGCCCAGAAGCGCGCGAGATGCAGCCCGCTTTCGCCTTCGTAAAGTAGCGCAATCCGCCCGTCCTTGAGCACGCTCAGGCAAGAGGAGTTGCTGGCGCGCGGATCCACCAGACGACCGCTGCTCCAGGTCCGGCCGCCGTCGAGGCTGGTGCGTGCCGTGAGGGTGGCGCGGGCCTTGGAATTGGCGGGATTGCAGAAAAGAAGGGAGCCGTCGGGATGCCCGAGGAGGCTGGCCTGACAGGAGGGATCGGGCAGCGTGAGCCAAGGTTCTCCCCAGGTTTGGGTCTTGGGATCAAAGCGGCACCAGGCGCGTTGGCCGGAGCGGGATTCGTCCCGCATCGAAAGAAGAATGGAGCCGTCGGAAAGCTCCGCCGCCTGGGCCTCGCTGGTGGGGCGTTCCTCGGGGATGGCCGGGGGTGAGGCTGTCCAGGTGGAGCCGTGGTCATGGCTGAAGAGCAGCAAGGCGCGGGGCGTGCCGCCAGCCTCGCGAAACTGGGCGGGAAGGACAAGGGTGCCGTCTTTGAGCTGGAGCCCGCCGCCCGGGCCTTGCAGGCAGAGGCGCCACCCGGGCTGCTTGACCTGGGGCGTGATGCTCTCTGGGCTTGACCAGGTGAGGCCGTCGTCGTCGCTGTGGCTGAGGACGAGCTGTCCGGTTTGGTCGGGGCGCAGCCCGGGGCCTGAGCCGTTCCAGGCACGGTCGCCCTGGGACCAGAGAGCCGCGACAAAAATGCGGCCCGTTTGGCGGTCGACAAAAATGCACGGGGAGCCGACGCCGTTGCCCCGCGCATTGGGGACGGCTGCGTCGTAGTCGAGAATGGTCTGCATGGGCTGCCAGGTGTCGCCGTTGTCGGTGCTGCGGAGGAGGCCGATGTCGATGTCTGCCGGCAGCTCGCCCGCGCCGCTGCGGCGCTGGTCGAACACCGCCAGGAGGGTGCCTTTGGTGGAGGTGGCGAGGCCGGGCATGCGGTAGGAGTGCACGTTGTCCGCGCCGTGTTTGCGCAGCAGCTGGGTCGTGAAGCCAGGAAAACCGGCGCTCTCGGAATGTTGTTCTGTCTGTGGAAGGTCCGTTGGAATGCCCCATTTTTGGCGCAAGTAGGCGGAGTGTTCCTCGACCTCGGCTGGGGAGAGGCGGCGCGAGAAGACCAGCAGTTCAGCGATGTCGCACTTGAGTCCGTTTTTGAGCGAGGCATTGGCGCCCACGACGAACCCCGCAAGACGCGAGGCGGTCTGGTCGAAGCGCAGGACACGCCAGCCCGGGGCGGCGCCGTGGAGTTGGGCGGCTTCGGAGACGCCGGGGGAGGAGCCGTCACAAAGTGCACCGGTGGCGCCGTTGGCGATACGGGCGAAGCACAGGACGGTCCGGGGAGCGGGCACGGTTCCCCATTCGGCGGCGGACTGCCAGAGGGCGGAGGCTCCGTCGAGGCGGAGGACGTCCTTGGGGCCGGCCTTGGTTTGAACCCTCCAGATCCGGGGGTTTCCAACGATTCTATCGAGGGTTTTGCCAGAGGGGGCGGGGCTGCTGTCCTGCCAGGCGGTGACAACGGCGGCACTGGCCTGCAGGCCGGCCTCCGACTGGTACCAGGCGTGCAGGGACGCGGTGTTTGGAAGCGCCGCAGAGGCCCGCAGGCAAAGGACGCTCAGCAGGATCCAAAGGAGAGGGAAGGGAGGCGGTCTCATGGGTGGGGTGCGGCCCATTTGGTTTTGCCGGCGTGCGTGCGGGCTGTCCCGATCGCGCTGGCCGTCCGCGTGTCAAAGGGTGTTGGGCTTGGGCTTGGGCGGGAGAGGCGGGCGCCGTGAGCGGTTTCCAAATCGTAGTCGACTGCGTGCCATAGGCTGCGGTCGGGAGGTGGTGCGGGCTTGCTCAGGCTCCAAGGTAAGCGGCTTGGACGGCCGGGTTTGAGCGGAGGTTTTCTGAGCGGTCTTCGAGCAGGATACGGCCCGTCTCGAGGACGTACCCGTAGTGGGAAACTTCGAGGGCAAGGTTCGCGTTTTGTTCGACGAGCAAGACAGTGAGCCCGAGCTCCCTGTTCACTTGGACGATTTTTTCGAAGATCGTTTTGACCAGAAGAGGCGCGATTCCGAGCGAGGGCTCGTCGAGCATCAGGCAGGTGGGACGGCCCATGAGGGCCCGGCCGATGGCCAGCATCTGCTGCTCTCCGCCTGACATGGTCCCCGCCTGCTGGGTGAGGCGCTCGCGCAATCTGGGGAAGGTCTCGAGCACAAACTCCAGGTCCTGCGCAATGGCGCGTTTGTCGCGGCGCAGGTAGGCGCCCATCCGCAGGTTTTCGAGCACGGTGAGGTTTGTGAAGATCATCCGGCCTTCGGGGACGTGCGCCAGGCCCAAGGCGACGATTTCGTGGGCCTTGTGGTTGGTGATGTCCTTCCCCTCGAATCGGACGGACCCCTTGCTCGCCCGCACCAGACCGGAAACGGCGCGCAGCGTGGTGGACTTACCCGCCCCGTTGGAGCCGACCAGCGTGACAATGCTGCCTTTGGCGACCCGCAGCGTGATCCCGTGTAGCGCTTCGATGGAGCCGTACGCGACTTCCAGTGCGTCAATTTCAAGCATTTGCGACCTCCCCGCCCAGATAGGCTGCGATGACTCTGCTGTCCCGCCGGATGTCGGAGGGAGTGCCCTCGGCGATTTTGCAGCCGTGTTCGAGCACGGCAATGCGTTCGCAGATGCCCATGACCACTTTCATGTCGTGTTCGACCAGGAGCACAGCCAGACCGAAGCGTTCCCGGATGAAGCGGATGAGCCTCATGAGTTCGATTTTTTCGGTCGGGTTCATTCCGGCGGCGGGTTCATCCAAAAGCAGGAGCCGGGGTTTGGTGGCGAGTGCGCGGACGATTTCCAGGCGGCGCTGGTCGCCGTAGGGAAGGCTCCGGCAGGGGGCGTGCGCGGCGTCTGCGAGGCCGAAGATCTCGAGAAGCTTTCTGGCCTCCTCACGGTTTTCTTCCTCCTCGGCGCGGAAGGCCTTGCCCCGCCACAGGGCGCCGAAGAAGCCGTTCTTTGAATGCAGGTTCAGCGCGGAGACAACGTTGTCGAGCACGCTGAGGGAGGCGAAGAGCCGGATGTTTTGGAAGGTGCGGGCGATGCCGCGGGCGGTTATCCGAAAGGGGGGCTCGCCGCCGACCTGGCAGTTGGCAAACTGTACGGAACCGCTGGTGGGCGCGTAGACGCCGGTGACGACGTTGAAGAGGGTGGTTTTGCCGGCGCCATTCGGGCCGATCAAGCCGACGAGTTCGCCCGGGTGCACGTGGAAGTCCACCTCGCTGACGGCCACCAGGCCACCGAAGCGCACCGTGACTTTCTGCATTTGAAGGAGCGAACTCATGGCTTGAGGCGCGTCCTGCCGGGCAGAAACCTCGCCAAATCTCCGATGAGCCCCTGCGGGCGTGCAATCATGAGGACGATGAGAAGCAGGGAAAAGGCCACCATGCGGTATTCCTGCATCTGGCGCAGAACTTCGTTGAGAAAGGTAAGAAGGATCGCGGCCAGCGTCACTCCAGCCGTGGAACCCATGCCTCCCAAAATCACCATGACCACCACGTCGACGGACTTCATGAAGGAGAAGCCTTCGGGCGAAATGTAGCAGATCATGTGGGCGTAGAGGGCGCCGGCCAGGCCTGCGAAAAAGGAGCCCACGACGAAGGCGGTGACCTTGTACCTTGTGGTGTTGATGCCCATGGCCTCGGCGGCGATCTCGTCGTCGCGCACGGCGAGGAAGCCCCGGCCGTAGGTGGAGCGCACCAGCGCACCGACGCAGTAGATGCTCAAAGCGGCGATGGCCCAGGTCCAGCCCAGCGTGGTGCGGGGCGGAATGCCGGTGAGGCCGCGCGCGCCGCCAAGGGCTTCGGTGTTTTGGAGCATCACGCGGATGATTTCGCCAAAGCCCAGGGTGACGATGGCGAGATAGTCCCCCTTGAGCCTGAGTGAGGGGAGACCGACGGCAAGTCCGGCAAGGGCGGCGAGGACACCTCCCACCAGCATGGCCAGGGAAAAGAGGACGACCGGGGCGGCTGCGCCCAGAAAGCCCAGGGCCTCCAGGAGCGCCTTGCCCTGGATCTGGGTGATGGCGGCCGAGCCGTAGGCGCCGACGGCCATGAAGCCCGCATGGCCCAGGGAGAACTGGCCGGTGTAGCCGTTGACCATGTTGAGGCTCACCGCGAGGATGACGTTGATGCCCGCCATGAGGAGGATGTTGAGCAGGTAGTCGTCGAGCTGTGCGAGCTGCCAGGAGGCCTCCGGGTGGCCGGTGAAGCAAAACGAAACGGAGGCGAAGGCTGCGACAACCAGCAGCAGTAAAATCCTGGGTTTCATTACACCTTTTCGCGCTGAGGTTTGCCAAACAAGCCCGAGGGCTTAAAAAGGAGGATCAAGATCAGGAGGACGAAAGCCACCGCGTCCCTGTAGCCCGGGGAGATCCCGAGGAGGCCGGAGTAGCCCACCACCAGTGTTTCGAGCACGCCCAGAATCAGTCCGCCCGCCATGGCTCCCGGCAGGCTGCCGATGCCCCCCAGCACCGCGGCGACGAAGGCCTTCATTCCGGGCATGACGCCCATGAACGGGTCGATGGCCTGGTAGAGGGAGGCGTAGAAGACCGCAGCAGCGGCTGCCAGCGCCGAGCCAAGGCCGAAGGTGAAGGAGATGACGGCGCTGTTGTTGACGCCCATGAGCATCGCCGCAGTCGGGTTGAGCGACATGGCGCGCATGGCCAGTCCCATGCGGGTGCGCATGACGATGAAGTGGAGTCCGACAAGGAGGAGGGCCGAAACAACGAGGACCAGCGCCTGGATGTTGCTCAGATGTAGCCCGCCCAAGCCTGGGATGGAGCGGGTGGTGATCAGGCTGGGAAAGCCCCGGGGAGCGGCGCCAAAAACCAACTGGGCGGTGTATTCGAGCAGTTGGGAGACGCCGATGGCGGTGATCAGGACGGTCAGGCGCGGGCGCTCCCGGAGGGGCTTGTAGGCGAGGCGCTCAACCAGGATGCCCAGCAGCGCGCAGAGCAGCATGGTGACCGAAAGCACGCAGAGGGCCGAGAGCCACTGGGGCCAGGCGGCGGTGAACGGAGCCATCCAGCGGGCAGTGTACAATCCGGCGAAGGCGCCCACCATGAACACGTCGCCGTGGGCAAAGTTTATGAAGCGCAGCACGCCATAAACCATCGTGTAGCCGAGCGCGATGAGGGCGTAAATCGCCCCAAGCGAAAGGCCGTTAATGAGTTGCTGCAGGAATTCGTTCACTTTCCGCTTTCAATACCAACCGGACCAAAAGGGCAAGCTAGGGAGAAACCGTTTCCACGTAACGGAACTTGCCTTCCTTGACCACGAGCATGACGGCTGGCTTGTCCGCGTTGCGCTGGGCGTTGAGCGTGATGTTGCCGGTGACCGCCGGAAAATTCTTTGTGGCGGCGATCGCCTCCTTGAGTTTGGGCCCATCTGTGGCGCCCGCCCGCTTGATCGCATCCGCCAGAATCATGGCGGAGTCGTATCCCAAGGCAGCCATGGCGTCGGGCTTCTGGCCGTACTTGGCCTCAAACTTTTTCATGAACTCCTGGATGGTCGGCGCGGTGTCTTCGTCGGAGAAGTGGTTGGAGAAAAAGGAACCCTCGATGGCCTTGCCTCCGACTTCGACCAGGGCTGGCGCGTCCCAGCCGTCCCCGCCCAGAAGCGGGACGTTCAACTCCAGTTCGCGTGCCTGCGAAGCAATCAGGCCGGCCTCGGTGTAGTAGCCGGAGGCGAGAATCGCTTGAGGGTTCGTCCCTTTGATTGCGGTCAACTGCGCTTTGAAGTCTTTGTCGCCGGAGGAATAGCTCTGTTCGCTGACGACCTGCCCCCCGTTTGCGGAGACGTGAGCCTTGAAAAACTGGGAAAGGCCGACGCTGTAGTCCTGTTTGACGTCCGTCAGGATAGCCACCCGGGTCCAACCCTTGGAGATGGCGAACTTTGACAGAACCGTGCCTTGAAAGGGGTCGATGAAGCAGACCCGAAAAATCATGTCTCCTACCTCGGTGACCTTGGGGTTGGTTGAGGCCGGGGAAATCATGGGGATGCCGGCCTGCTGGCAGATGGGGGCGGCTTCGAGAGAGCGGGAGGAGGCGACCTCCCCAAGGAGCGCGACGATCTTGTCCCGGGAAATGAGCTTTCTGACGACAATGGCCGCTTCGCCCGGCTTGCTCTGGTCGTCTTCTGTGACGAGGCGCAGTTTCCGGCCAAGAACCCCGCCGCCGGCGTTGATTTCGTCGACGGCCATCAGGGTGCCTTTGTGGGAGGACTGGCCGAAGCTGGCTGTGGCGCCGGTAAGCGAAGCAAACTCGCCGATGGGGATGTCGCCTGAGGCGGCCGCGGTGGAGGAGTCGGAGGGAGCTTTTTTACAGGCGGAGAGCGCCAACAGTGGGAGCATCAGGGCGAGAATGCGGAGGCGTTTCATGTTTGCGAAGCTATACACAGGCCGAAAATGAATGCAATGCGAGGCGCAGGGCAAACGAGAGCTATCCAAGCCAGTGGCTCAAATCATTCAAAGGTTCGGATTCCTTTCTCTGAAAAACTGGGCCCTGCCTGCCGGGCCCTGCGCTCTCTTTGTGGGGGGCCGGGGACGCTCGCAAAGTTTCGCTGCCGCCCGGCTAACTATCTCCGCCCCCCTCCGGGAGAGAGAGAGCCCCTCTCGCTGTGCGAAACTTTAGGTGATTTGGGGTGCTAGGTTTGAGGAAAGGCTCACTTGTGCGGGAAATGGGATGGCGGCGCAAATTTTTTTCTGTAAAAGTGGCTGGTGATTTTCCTGAAGGTGGCAGGGTTTGTGGCTTTCGGTTTTTTGGGTTAGGTGAGGGAGATGTAGGCTTTGCCAGTTTCCCAGGTTTCGGAGATTTCGGTGAG
>CANJYI010000131.1 GCA_947478975.1 Chthoniobacteraceae bacterium | reverse complement strand
GGGGATTAGGGAGGCGAAAGACAAGATGGAAGAGATCGACCAGGTACGGGAGCATTTCAACAAACGTCGCCAACACGCGGGGTTCTTTGAGGCACCTGGCAAGAACAGCCCAGATCAAAAACAGCGCAAAGAACGGGGTGTTGTTCTGGAATGGTTGCGCACGCAGTTTGACGAACTGGAGTTTCGCGTGGATTGCATTCAATCATGTGCTCAGGAGCCCCCGGATATCGTTGTACATCTCAAAGACGGCACCGTCCTTGGAGTTGAAGTGACCGAGCTGGTTGACTCAGAACAAGTGCGGTTCAACGCCATAAAACAAAGCAATGATTCGGATAAATATCTAACCTTCAATTATCGGGATTACTCCGGAGACACACTGATGTCCGCTGTGCGAGAGATCATTGAAAAGAAAAATGCTAAATCATGGCAGCGCTTCGCACCGAATTCAGTCTCCACCAAACGCATTTTACTAATTCACTCCGACGAACGCTTGATCGAACCCAAAGGGATCGAAAACGCATTCATTTCTGAAGACCACGCTTTCGACGCAATTTGGTTGGTCATGCCGATTCTTCCTCTGAATCCAGATTCCATTAGTGGTAAATTCTGTCGGTCAATTTTTGTGGGCAAAACTGAGCCGTCGCCTGCAGCTTTTCAAAACGCTAAACAGATTCGTCTACCCGAAATTTTCAACCAATAAGCTGCGCATATGAAAACCAAATATCTACCCCTTCTGTTTGCTTGGATGGCCTTTCTCTTTTTGTCGGCTTGCACGACTTTAACTCCCGTGATGCGGACTGGAGATGGCGAATACATTGTATCCCGCTCCGGCGATACGGGCTTTACACCGGTCGGAAAGTTACGCAGGAAGGCGGTGGAGGACGTTAACCGGTATGCGGGTGAGCGCGGGTTGGTGCCCGAGATCATTTCGGTTAATGAAGTTGCGGCGGGGTTCGGAGTATTCCCGCAGGTGGACGTTCGTTTTCGACTCGTAAAGAGGGAACGCGATGTCTCATCTGGACAACAGAGGGGGACAACAATTAACTCTTCCTATGATTCCCGCGGAAATCGAACTTTCGAAAACAAAAATAACTAATTTTTAATAAATTTCGGAAACCTACTAATTTATATGAGGTTTAATCTGACCTGAATGCTGAATGAGACCAGCGAACATGGAATCTGCTGACTGGTTTTGCCGTGCGAAAGGTGTGGGTTCTGTACAGTTTGACAGCAGAGGGGGTTTGAATGCCTCGAGAGGGATAAAACGGGCTTGCCACACCTGTTGAAAAAGACGGCGTGCAACACATACACGCCGTCTTCACACACCACTTCGCTGCGACTCAATATTAGAACGGATTAATGCCTGCTGAAAAGAGATGGCTCATGAGGTCTTGAATTTTGCTCCCAGAGGTTCCGATCTCGGCAATCCTACACAAGCGATCGCCGACATTTGCATCGATGTTTTTGGATAGCGAGGCAGTCAATCCAGCTATGAACTGACCAGCCAAAGCGGCTCTAGTCGCCTTGAGCCGCTATAAGGCCACAATCTTGACAAAGTCTCAGGACCCTCGTTTGGAGCCTGTCAGGACTGTACCCCTGTGTCCGCGAACCCCTGACTGAGATCAGCGCCAAGATCTCACCATTACGCAAGTGCTGGCACTTACTGGTGACGCTGAAAACAACTGCGAACGTCTACAACTTTGGAAGACGAGTCATAGGTTTTGTCATAGGTTCGGCCTATTTTGAACGCTATTTCGTTGTAAATAACTGAAAAACAAGGGTGGCGGAGGGAGCGGGATTCGAACCCGCGGAACCTTTCGGTTCTCCGGTTTTCAAGACCGGTGCAATAAACCACTCTACCATCCCTCCCCAAAACCACTCTGCGGAGCCTCGTCGAAGAAGCAGGAACTCTTGAACTTGAGCCTGCCGCCGCAAACCGCTCGCGCTTCTCATGTCCTCAAAATCCGGTGGTTTTCGCAAGCCCTTTCCTCAGGCAGCGGGGCTGCCGCGGCCAAAAGACTGGTGTGCCAGACGTCTCCCGCACTGTTGCCACCAGCATTAGGCGAAGAGCTCTTTGACCACGTGGGCAGATTCGACACCCGTCAGCCGCTGGTCCAGCCCTTGGAACCGGTAGGTGAGCCTTTCGTGGTCGATGCCAAGCAGCGCCAGCAGGGTCGCGTGAAAGTCACGTACGTGCACCTTATTGGTCGCCGCCTTGTAGCCAACCTCGTCCGACTCGCCGTAGTGGAATCCGCCCTTCACGCCGCCGCCGGCCATCCACACGGTGAAGGCGTTGGGATTGTGGTCGCGGCCGGGCTTGCCGCCCTTTTGCGAGGTGGGCGTACGCCCAAATTCGCCCGCCCAGATGACCAGGGTTTCCTTGAGCAGCCCGCGTTGCTCCAGGTCTGCCAGCAGTGCGGCCACGGGCTGGTCGGCCTCCAGCGCAAACCCGCGGTGGTTGCCGACCAGGTCCCCGTGGCAATCCCAGCTCTGCTGGTTTTCCATGCCGCCGGAATAAATCTGCACAAACCGCACCCCCCGCTCCACCATGCGGCGGGCGGTGAGGCACTGCACGGCGAAGTGTTTGCAGTGGTTCTGGTCGGTGCCGTACAGCTTGCGGATGTGTTCGGGTTCGCTGGAGATGTCGAACGCCTCGGGCGCCGCCGTCTGCATCCGGTACGCCAGTTCGAAGCTTTCGATCCGGGCGGAAAGCTCACTCTCGATGGGCGTGGCGGCCATGTGCCGCCGGTTGAGCCCGGCGAGAAGGTCCAGTTGCGCGCGCTGCGCCTCGCCGGCGGTGGCAGCCGCGGGCGTGAGGTTTTCGATGGGGTCGCCGTCGGGCTTGAGCCAGGTGCCCTGGTACACACTCGGCAAAAAACCCGCACCCCAGTTGAGCGCGCTGCCCTTGGGCAGCCCCCGTTTGAGCGGATCGCTCATCACCACAAAACTGGGGAGGCTTTCCGCCTCCGAGCCGAGGCCGTAGGTGACCCACGAACCGACGCAGGGCGACCCCATGCGGGTGATGCCCGTGTTCATCATGAACAGGGCCGGGCTGTGGTTGTTGGACCCCGTCCAGCACGAGTGGACGAAGGACATTTTGTCCACGTGCCGGGAAAGGTGCGGAAACAGGTCGCTCACCCACGTCCCGCTGCGGCCGTGCTGCGCCCATTCAAAGGGGGACTTCATCAGGGGCCCCGCCGAGCCCGGGAAAAACCCGGTCTTCGGATCAAACCCGTCGAGTGTCATGCCGTCGCGTTTTTGCAGCTCGGGCTTGTAGTCCCAAGTGTCCACCTGGCTGGGCCCGCCATTGGCAAAGATCCAGATCACCGATTTGGCGCGTGCGGGCAGCGGGGGAGTTTTAGGGGCCAGGGGATTGCGCGCGGCGTGGGCGGCGCCCCCGGTGCGATCCAGCAGGGCGGCGCAGGCCAGCCAGCCGAAGCCGCCGCCGGCCCGTTGGAGTGCTTCACGGCGGGTAAGGGAGTGGAGGGAATTCATAGGGCTGGGTTACGGGAGGTAGACGAACTCGTTGGTTTCAAGGAGGACCTGGCAGAAGTGGGCGAAGGCCTCGGAAGCCGCCTGGGTGGGCGTCCCGGAGGCACCCCCGAGGCGCGCTGCCTGTGTCTGGAGGAAGGCGCTGGCCAAACCTCTCTCCTCCGGCAAGGGCGCGCGGCTCAGCGCCACGGCGTAGGCCTCCTCGATCAACCGTTCCGGCGTGGCTCCCTGGCCGGCGCTCTTGTTGACCCGCGCTGCCAAAGCCGCGGCGGCGTTGCGGGCGAGAGTGCTGTTCATGAGGATCAGCGCCTGGGGTGCAACGGTGGTGGTTGGCCGGAGCCCCTGACTGGCCAGCGGTTCGGGCTGGTCAAAGCTCACCATGGAGCTGGTCAGTTTGCTGCGCTTGACCCGCAGATAGATGGAGCGGCGTGGGCTCTTGTCGTCCGCCACGCCCGGTCCGTACATCTGGGGGTCGAGCAACCCGGCGACCGCAAGCAGGCTGTCCCGGATTGCCTCCCCCTCGAGGCGGACTGGGGTTCGGCGCACGAACAGCGCATTGGCGGGATCGGCCTTTTCCTTGGCTTCCTCTTTGAGTGCCGCCTGTTGGTACGCTTCGCTGGTCAGCAGCAGGCGGTGCATAGCCTTCACGCTGCCGCCCTTGGCGAGCAACTCGCCGGCGAGCCAGTCCAAAAGCTCCGGTTGCGCCGGAGGCGCCCCGGTTTTGCCGAAGTCGTTCGGGGTGGCGACGATGCCCTGGCCGAAATGGTGCAGCCAGAGGCGGTTTACGAAAACGCGCGCAGCCAGGGCACCCGCTCCCTGGGTTTCATCGAGGATCCAGTTTGCCAGCGCCCGGCGCTTGCCGAAGTAGGTGGCCTGGGCCGGGGGCGTCCACGCCCAGCGCTGTTCGGGGGCCCGCGCAAGCACCTGCAGGAAGCCCGGAGTCGCGGGTTCCTCCTTGAGGGCCACGTTGCCGCGTTTGAGTACAAAGGTTTCCTTGTAGGTTTCCACGCTGCCCCCGGCGGTGTGGTACTTGACGGGGGGGAAACTCTCCGAGGCCACGAGCACCTTGCTCAGCCCACTTGGCTCGGCCTTTTCGCTCGCCACCCGGCGGGACTCCAGGGCGCGCCACGGCGCCTGCTGCTCCAGCCACCAGCGTTCGAGTTTGCGCCGGTCGGCCGGGATTTCCGGAGAGCGCCGGCCCCGAAGGAGCTCGGCCACATCCGCTGCAAAAGTCGGGTGCGCCAGGGCGGGCTCGCCGCCGCTCATCCAGGAAAGCCGGGGACGCCCGATGGAATGCTGGGCGCCGCTTTGAAACTCGAGGGTTACCCGGATCCGGCTGCCGGCGGGGGGTGTCAGCGGTTCGGCGAAGGTGAACGCCGCGCTGTGCGGCTCCTTCTCTTTCCCGCCAATCGACCAGCCCTCGCCTTTCCTCCCCGTCAAAGCCGCTGCCACGCCCATCGTTTTGGAATTCTGCTCGAAATCGGCCACCGCTCCGGAGAGGGCCACCTCCTGGCGCTCGCCCCCAGCACTTTCCATTTCCACGCGGACCCGGCTCAGCTGGAAATTACCGTTGCCTGCCCGGCCCGGCCCCGTCCTGGGCAGGGAAGGGTCGGGCAACGCCTCCAACCGCAGTCCGGTCAGGGTCCGCTGCGGGGCGGCGGACACAAACTCAAAGTTCTCCTGGTTTGGCACGGTCCCTTTCGCGGTCAGGAACGAGCCGTCCGGCTGCGGTGCGAGCTTGGTGCCAGCGCTCGTTTTGGTTTCCGCCGGGGTCCACACCTCCCACGCGGGGGGCGCGGTAAAACCCGGCAGTTCCTGCTGAAGAAACCGCTCAAAGCGGGGTTGGCCGGACTGCTCCCACTGATGCTGTTCTGCGAGCAACTTCTCGTGGCCGGTCTTCCAGACGGCCTTCATTTCGCGCGTTTTGTCCGGATCCACTTCCAGCTCGATTTCGCTGCGCACGGTGCCGGTGAAGCTCGAAAGCATCCGGTAGTAATCCCGGGTCGGGATGGGGTCGTATTTGTGGTCGTGGCATCTGGCGCACCCGACGGTTAGTCCGAGAAAAGCGGCGCTGGTGGTCGAGAGCATGTCGTCCATGTCCTCGTACCGCACCCGTTCGAGTTCGTTGATGGTGATCTGGGTCGGGAACACGCCCAGACTCAGAAAAGCCGTGGCGGCCAGAGCCTTGGGGTTGCCCGGGGCGAATTCGTCCCCTGCGATCTGCCACTGCACAAACTGGGAAAAAGGCAGGTCGCTGTTGAGTGCGTGGATGAGAAAGTCCCGGTAGTGGTAACTGCCGACGCGGTCGTAGTCCTGTTCGAACCCGGAGCTTTCGCCGTAGCGCGCCACGTCCATCCAGTGCCTGGCCCAGCGTTCCCCGTAGCCGGGCCGCGCCAGTAATGCATCGATGAGTTTTGGCCAGGCGTCCGGGTCGGGATCCCGGACAAAACGTTCCACCTCGTCGGGGGTAGGCGGCAGCCCCGTGAGGTCTAGGGTGGCCCGGCGGATGAGTGTGCGGCGGTCGGCTTTCTGGGCAAATGCGAGTCCCTTGGTCGCGGCCTTCGCCGCTAAAAACCTGTCCACCGGGTGCTTCCAGCCAGCCGCTTCGGGCGGCGCCAGCTGCGACAGGGGCGCAAACGCCCACCACTGCCTGTCCTCCTCGGTGACTTTTGCGCGGTCGCGTTCGGCTTTTTTGCCCTCCACCAGGGGTTTGCTGTAGGGCGCCCCCTGCTGGATCCAGGCTTCGATCTTGGCGATGAGTTCCTCGGGAAGCCGGGGTTTGCGCTCGGGCATGAAGGGCTCTTCCTCATGCCGCAACATCTTGAGGAGTCGACTCTGCTCGGGATGAAACGGCACCACAGACGGGCCGTCCGCCCCGCCTTTGAGGAGCAATTCCCGGGTGCCCAGGTCCAGGTCGCCCTTGATTTTGTCGCCCCCGTGACACTTCAGGCAGTGCTCCTTGAGCAGGTCGCCCACCTCCCGGTCAAAAGACTCCAGGCCGCGAGTCATCCGCGCTGCGTGGTCGGGCGGCAACGGGGCCGTGGCAGCCAGAGCGCCAAACTGGAGGTTCGCCGCTGCGCAAAGGAGCGCCAGACCGCTGGGAAGCTTGGCGAGTTGGAGGGGACGGACGGTGTGCATAAGGCGGGGGTGGAGGACTCGGGGAAATCTCCCGTTTCATGTTAGGAGCGCGGTTCCAGCTCCAGAGCCAAAAAGTGATGGATGACCGCGGGTTGTCAAGCAGCGCGAGACCGTGGGTGCGTGCTGCGCGGCCGTGTCCGGGCGCTGACTGGGTCCTGTGCGAAGGCTGCGCCCGTTTGGACAAGCATGGCAGTTTCACCCGCTGGCGCGAGGTGGCGAGCAAAGGCCTAACGCCAGAGCTGAGCCCCGTATGGAATGGGGCGAGAGAAGCAGATTGGATTGCGTTGCAATCCAGAGTCTTATGCTTCCACTGTTGGCTCCTCGCTGTTTTCGCTGGGTGCCTTTTACTCACTCAGGGAGGGGGAGGGCAGTCATCCACAGATGGCTCAGATTTCCGCAGATGTTCTTATGGCTTCCACTCCGCTGTCAGCGGGCGATCTAGGAGATCTGTGGCTCGAAACCCAAAGCAGCTAAGGTTTCACATAGCGAGAGGGGCGCTCTCGCTCCCGGCGGGGGCGGAGAGAGTTAGCCGGACGGCAGCGAGTGGCGACTTGGCGAGAGCTGAATCTGGCCCACTCTTGCCGGGCGCCGGGCCAGCGAAACTACAATTGAAGCGCGGCGTCGGGCTACTTGCGGCTCAGCGCTGAAGCCATCCGGCTCAGAAGGGAGGAGAGCGCCTGGGACGAACCCCACTCGTTGACAGGCCGCTCAATCCGCTCGCTCCAGTTTGTATCGGTCACGGCCCCCGGCACGTTGAACCGTTGGCTCGTGCCGAAGAGATCCGTCACCATGAAGATGGAGATCCAGGAATTGCAGGCCAGCAACCCACGCAGGAGTGCCTCGTGCACCTGCTCAAACTCCATGATCCGCGGCACCTCAAAACCCGCCCAGGTCGCAAGCCGACGCACCTCCCACCACGC
>CANJYI010000130.1 GCA_947478975.1 Chthoniobacteraceae bacterium | reverse complement strand
TCGAATGGCAGCATGAGAGGCCCGGTCAGGCCCGCTCGATGGAGCGGCGCCGATAGAGGAATTCAAACATGTTCCCCTCGTGCGGCTGATCCCACGAGATCTTCATGGTCGTGATCGGGCCGAGATTCAGCCGTTCAATCAGGGGACTGTCGAGCAGCTCCGAGGTGAACGCCGGATCCTCAGTGATGGCGGTCACCACGAGCGAAGGGCCGATTTTGCCGAGCATCTGGCTTTGAGGCACTTCAACCACGCTCGCGTAAGGACACAGGAACTCGCGGTTTGCGAGGGGATGTTCAAACGAATCGCAGTGCACAATGGTAGGACGCAGATACGTCCCTCCCTCGAAGACGACCTTGCGTCCGCCCTCGCGGTGAAGCGCGGTCACGTCTTGGGCGCCGGGAGCCTTCAGTCCTTCATCAATCGCGGCGTCGATGTGGTCTGCCATCTTTGGATTGGCGAATCCGGAAAGCCGGGCGCCTTCGTCGGCGGGCCCGAGGGGAAGGACAGGGCCGAGCTTTTCCGACAGCGCTTGAGCGATCTCACGGGCGTACTTCGGCACCACGACAGCTGAGGCATTCACGCAGGAACGGCCGCCGTTCTCCGCGATCGAGGAAACCATCAGGTCTATGTACTCGGGCCAGTTTTCAATCTTGTCGTCTCCGATGAGGATCTTGGAAAACCCGGGACCGTGGACCGAAAACTTCGGGTTGTCGCGGTACTGGGCCACGGTATTGGCGTCGCCGAAGATCAGCGCGCGGCCGCACAGGCGCATGATCTCGCCGGAACCTTCATGGTCCGTCGGGTAGAAGCCGAAAGCCTCCGGAGGCGCGCCCGCAGCGATGAACGCCTGGATGAGCCGGAACGGCGTCCATGGCTCTTCGCGGCCGGGTTTGATGATGACGGGCGTCTTGAGGGCGATCGCAGGGAGCCACAAGGAATTGACCGCCGGAGAATTGCTCGGCATGACGAGGCCGAGCGCCTGGGTGGTCGGATAGTAACTCACCGCCGCCCCGCTCTGCTCGCCGTAACCGCGGTCGATCACCTCCATGGGCAGGCCCCGGGTCAAGCCGTTGAGAACGGTGCCCACGTGGGTCAACGCGTAGTGAATCTTCGCCATGTTACGCCTCACCATCACATGAGGAAGGCCGCTCGTTCCCGAGAGGGTCCGCACGTAATCATCAGCGCTCTGCATGTGCCCGCGGTCGCCTAGCGGAAGGGTCCCAGAAAGGAATAGATCCCCGGCCTTGGCCGAGATTTCGATCAACTGCGCCACGGTGAATTTCCGAAGCGCGGCGCGGCCCTCGCCGATCCGCTGGAGATCCTTTTTGAGGATCCCCGCGTTCACCTGGCTGACGACAGCGACGGCTTTTCCTGAGCCATGGTCGAGCACCTCATTCTTCTCGAGGCTTTCGTAGGGCTTGCCGCGACGAAGCGCAGGTAGGTGGGGAAGCGAGTTCAGGTCACTCATATTAGTAAACCCCCTCCACGATGGTCTTCTGCATTGCGCCAAAGGGACGCACTTCCGCGACGCCATCCCAGGCGTACTGGGCCCTAGGTTTGCGGCGGATCGCCTCGTCGCGCTCGAGGAAGCGGGGCATGAAGAACTCACGGGTGAGCGTGGTCAATTCCACCCGGCCCCAGGCGTCGTAATCGACGGTCTTCTCGGTGTTCTCAGGCTCAACCACCCGGAGGATCGCGCGCGGTTGGGGGGCGTAATAGGTGATGGAATACTGGTCCGCCGGGGTCAATGGCACGGAGGCGGCCAGCCCCATGAGGGTGTTGCCGTAGGTCGGATAAAAGCCGATCCGGTTTTCGAGCACTTCCTCCACAATGAAGCGCACGTACTGGGGCAGCATGGTCGTGCCGCCGCAGAAGACGCCGCGGATGCCGGCATCCCAGATGTCGACGCGCTCTGCCAGCGCTTCGAGCAGCTTCGGCGTGGTGAAGAGACCGCTGACTTTGCGGTGCTTGAGGATGGTCGCAGCCTGATCGACCACGTGGTCCATGTAGGCCTTGGCCTGGTCGAATTGCTTGTTGGTGATGAGCTTCTTCACCCAGCGCGGGTCCAGGTCGATGAAGTAACACGCCGAGCCGCGCACGTTTGCCAGATGCTCGATTGCCAGACGCAGACGGCGGGGACCCGTGGGGCCCATCATCAGCCAGTAGTGGTTTCTCGGGAAGTGCTCGTCGCTGATCTTCTCGCTGAACTCGCTGTAGTCGGTCTTGTAGTCCTCCCACCCGATGCGCTGCTTGGGCATCCCCGTCGTCCCGCCCGTTTCAAAAATGTTGAACGGCCGGCCGGCGTAGGCCTTGGGCACCCAAACCTCGGGCTGGAGGTCGCGCAGCCATTCGTCCTGGAAGTGCGGGAACTTGATCAAGTCGGCCGTAGTGTGGATCTCGGTGCGCGGATCCCAGCCGGCCTTGGCCGCCCAGTTGAGCCAAAACGGGCAGCCCGTTTCAGGGGAAAAATGCCACTGGATGATTTCACGCAGCTGAGTATCAAGCTGCGCTTGCGCCGCTTCAGGAGTTGGAGTTGCCATAGATGTGGTGTGGTTTGGTAAATTTAGGGTGAAGCGGGAAGGTCTTCCGCGGGCGGTTCCGGCAGAAAAAAGCTCAGCAGAAAGCCAAGCAGGAACACTGCCGTTCCGACGATGCCGGCAGCCAGCGCCACCTTGTCAAAGGTGGAGGCACCCGGCATCAGGGGCGCCACGAGGTTGGTCGTCAGGAAAGCGGCGGAAGTGCCCAGCATGCGGCCCCCCACATTGGTGGCAAAGGAGCCGCCGGTTCCCCGCAGGTGCAGCGGAAACACCTTTGGGAGAAATTCCCCAAAGTAGGAGAACTGGGCCACCACGAGGAGTCCGCACACGGCGATCCCCCAGTTAAGCGCCGCACCACCTCCGTGGTAGAGGGAGAAGTAGGTCAGCGGGATCGCCAGCAGCCCGGGAATCAGGAAGATCCGGAGCAACGTCCTGCGGGCCACGGCCAGCACCACCAGGACCGCCAGGATGATCCGCCCAGCCAGACCGCCCATCTCCTGCCAGAGCTGCGCGCTGTTGGCCCGCGCCTTCACCGCCTTGTCGAGGGGCTCCTGTTTTTGCCGGTTGTCGCCGAGCTGTTTCAGCAGCTTTTCGCGGTCGATCTGAGTAGTTTTCGCCTCGGGATGCTCCGCGCAAATGCGGTCCAGCTCCTCGCCCAACTGTTTGAATTCCGCCCCCAGCGCCGCCGCCCGGTCTTTGTCGCCCGCCGCCATTGCACCGCGGAAGGCCACCCGGTTCTTGGCCCGCTTGGCCGACAATTCGCGGAGGCCGGGAACCTGCTCGAAGCCAGCCTTCACCTTGGAATCCAGAGCGAGAATCTCCGAGTTGATGGACTTCGCCTCGTCCTGCAGCGGTTTGAGGCCGGCCCGTTGCTCGGCGAGTTCGGGAACACCCGGAATCACGCGGAGCGGGGTGAGTTGCAGCGCACCAAAAGCAGCGGCGTACGCGCAGGCTGAAAGGCCCGCGGTCACCAGCGTGGTCCGGCGCAGTGCGGGCGCGAAGAGCCCGGAAATGCTCGGCCGGCTCAGGCTGCCCGACGCCCTGCGCTCGAGCCAAACCCGCGACTCGGGCGCAAACGGAAGCAGCAGTGCGATCGGAAGGGCGGGCAGAAAGCCCGTCAGCAACGTGTAACGCCAAGAGGCGTGCGTGTTGAAAATATCGGGGATCGGAAGGGCAGGGAGATCGTTGCCGTGGGTGACAATCCAGGCGCTCACGCCAGTGACCAAAATGCCGCCGAGCGAAGCGAAAGCCTGGGTGAACCCCAGCGCAAACTCGCGCTGCCGGCGGTCCGCGAAAAGTTCCGCCAGCCAGGTGATGGCGGCGATAAACTCGATACAAACCCCCACAAAGGTGAGGCTTCTGAAGAGTACAAAGGTGGGGAGCGTGGTGGAAAACGCCGCCGCGCACGGAGAGAGCGAATACAGAAAAATACTGAACGCCATGATCCGCTTCCTCCCAAAGCGGTCGATGAGCCAGCCGCCCATCAAGCCGAAGACGCCTCCGCAAAGCGCCGAAATCCAAAGCATGCGGCCGGTCCAGTCGGTCACGATGGGGTTGTTGGGAGGCAGCCCCAGCAACTCGGCGATCGCCGGCACCGCCACCAGCGGGGTCATCAGCAACTCGTAGGTGTCGAAAAGAAAACCGATACTCGCGATCACCAGGACGATGATCCTGGTCTGAAGGCTGATCGCGGGCGCGGAGGTCTGGCTGGAATCGCTCATGGCTTTGGTGCTCACTTGTTGAGGGGGGGATCTTGACGCAGGCCTCCCCGCACCCCACGGCCTCATAGGAAGGAGCGGGGCGCCGGGGCGAACTACTTCTGTTAGGGCTTGGCCGCTGCCTCCACCGGCTTGGCGCCGTCGCCCACGACGAAGAGGTGGGTCTGTGACACGAGGTACATCAACCCATTGGCGATGACCGGGGTGGAAAGGATCGGAGCGCCCACGTTGCACTCGCTCAGGATCTTCTTCTCCTTGCTGGAAGCGAACACCACGAAGTCCCCGTCCTCATCACCGACATACACCTTGCCGTCCGCAACAAAGGTGGACCCCCACATGTGCGCCTGCATGTCATGCACCCAGTGGAGCTTCCCGGTCTCGGCGTCCAGACAGTGCACAAAGCCGGAGAAATCCCCGATGTAGAGCAGCCCGGTGGCGGGGTCGATCGACACCGTGGAGATCGAGCGCTTGATCCCCTTGTAGTCCCAAATCAACGCCGTGGCGGTCACATCCCCCTCCTTGGTAGGATCGATGCACAACAGACGGCCCACGCCTTCTCCATGCTCCGGGTCCTGCCCGATGGCAACGTAAACGCGTCCCTTGTAGAACACGGGTGTCGAGTTGATCTCGCTGGGGCCCTCGGCTGCGGGGTACTTGATCGCCTTGCCGTTCTTGTCCTTTTTGTACTCGGCTGGAACGCAGTCAAACGACCACACGGTCTTGAGGAAGTTGGAGTCCCCTTCTTTTACCGGCTTGGTGTCGAGGGCGTAGAGCACGCCGTCGCCTCCTCCGAAGTAAACCTGCGACTTGCCGTTGACCTTGCCCAACGAGGGAGAGGTCCACTGGCCGTGGAAAATGCGGGGGCCGACTCCGGCCTGGTCTTCGCCGATGAGCTCGCCTGTCTTTTTGTTGAGCGCGATGAAGGAGGGCGACTGGGGCGAAGGAATGTTCACATGGGTCCAGTCCTGCCCGTTGGAGGTGCAGACAAAAATGGTGTCCCCCTCGACGATCACCGAACAGTTCGAGGCGTTGTGCGGGAACACGCCCAGCTCGTCCATCATGTCGTACTTCCAGAGGATGTCGGCGTCGGTGGGAAGCACCTCAAACTTAGGCTTGCCGGGCCCGGCCATGTACTGCCCTTCGTCCATAAAAGGGCCCTGATTCCCGTTGGCCTGCCCGTGGAGATCGAGGCAGAGCACCTCGCAGCGGCTCGTGACGACGTACACCTTGTCCCCCTCGACGTGGGGCGAGGAAAGAAGCCCGAGGTACTCCCAGTCGTTGACCTTGCCGGAGGCAAGCTTGGGGACGGTGAGCTGCCACAAAAGCGTGCCGTCGCTCTCGCGCAGCGCGTACAGGAGGGAACGGTCGTCCTTGAACCGGGCGTCTCGCGGCGAGGCGTTGTTGGTGCCGAGCAAAACAACCCCCTGCGTCACTACCGGGTTTCCGTAGGACTGCGAGCCGAGCTTTGCGATCCACTTGACGTTCTTCGTCGTGGAAAGGTCGATCTCTTCGGAGTTGGGCTTGAACTTGCCAGGGACCAACGACGCAGGCATCCCCTTGGCCGAGGAATACATGTTCCGACCCGGGTCGGTCCCGCCCCAGGAGGGCCAGTCCTGCGCGATGGCAGCGGAGGTAAAAACAGTGCAGCCCAGCAGGAGCGCGGTGCGAGTAGAGGTTTTCATAGGATTGGGAGGGAGAAACAAATGGGAAGGGTAATCAGGGTTTGACGGGTGTGTTCGGCGCCACGGAAATATTGTCGATCCAAGCGCGCTGCTCCTGGGGAGTGAAGGCGTATACGCCGGGTGCGCCCTCGGCGTGCGCCTTTTTGTGCGGCACTTCAATGGACCAGTCCGTGGGTTCGGCCTCCCCTTTCTTCCACGCCTTTGCGCGGACCACGCCGGATCCGTCGGGTGCGATGTCCACCCGGCTCTTGAGGCGGTACCACTGGTTCGGCGCCCAGGCGAAGGGCACGGACTGCTTGACCCGCTCCTGGTTGGAGTTGACCTCCAGCTGTTGCGAATTGCCCTTGAGTACGACCAGGTAGCGCTGATTGATCAAGCCCACCTCGCTCATCTTGCGCTTGTTCCCCTCGGACAGGATGTCCATTTCCACAGTGTAGTTGGACGAGCCGGGACGGCCCACAAACACCTGCCCCCGCTGGAACAGCTTGTTTTCAATCGTTTTGCACAGCGCCTTCGTGCTGCCCTCGCCCGGCGCCTGCCTCACCTCAAAGCGGAACCGCGCGCCGTTCCACGCCAACGGCGGATACGCAAACGGGGTCGGCGGCTCGAAGGTGTTCGGCACCGCGGGAGCCGGCGGGTTGTCCGTGCTAAGGGAGAGTTCCGTCTGTTCAAAGTCGAACTTCACGGGGATGTCGGGAAGCACCTTGGCGCGCATGACCCCCTTGATTTCGCCGTAGGTGGCCTGATAGGCCCCCGCGCTGGCAACCGGAGCGGCGTCCGCCACCAGACGTCCCTGCGCATCAAAGGAACCTTTCATCTGGGCCTTCACGAGCGCTGTCGGCGGGATGTAGCTCTCAAACTTCACCTTCGAGAGATCCACGGATTCCTCCACGGTGAAACCGTTTGCATCCAGCGAGCGCACCCGCACCTGCTTTGCTTCCCCGGGGGTCAGAATCATTTCGCTTGGAATCACCTGCAAACGCGTCGCCGGTCCTGGCTGAATTTTCGGCCAGCCCGCCACCGTCTCGTTTTCCTTCACGACGCCCACGCTGGCCACGCTCGGATTGTTCCCCTTTTTTCCGAAGCAATACAGTTTGCGGTCGGTCTGGACATACAGCTTGCCGTTGTAGGCGACGGGCGAACCGTAGCACCGCCCCTCCAAAATGGTGCGCGAAAGAATCTTGGCTCCCGAGTCTCCGGGCTCAATGACGAGAAGTTCGCCGTTTCCACCCGTGTCCCCCGCCCCGCCTGCGGCCGCCGCCGCGGCAGCATCCGCGATATAGATGGCCACATAAAGTTTGCCATCCCCATACAAGGGGGAGCTTTGGCGCTGCTCCGCCGCTACCTTCTGGCGCCAAAGAACCTTTCCGGAATCGACATCCGTCGCTGCGAGCTCTCCGGTACCGGTCACGCAATACAGACGGTTGCCCACCAGACAGGGAGAGCTGGCGAGGTTGCCCAGCGGATTCCGCCACAACTCAAGGTCCTTGGGGTCGTAAACCTGCGGCTTGCCCGGCTCCGGGGATTTGCTGCCGGTGGGAAGCTTGAAGGCGGCGGCGCGTCCCACTTCGCTCGAGTCCAGATTTTCCGACTCGTGCACCACCAACAGCGTG